>CACEKL010000001.1 GCA_902560025.1 uncultured Bacteroidota bacterium
TAGTCATTGTATATATATATTATTTATATTATTGATTATCAATATTTTAAATATTAATTAATGTTTTCGGACATTGTAAAATTAATATACTTTTTTTTAACTATCATCATTTAAGTAATAATTTAGTAAGGAATGAAAAATCAGGTTCAAATTTTTGATACAACTTTAAGAGATGGAGAACAGGTTCCAGGTTGTAAACTTGATACCAAAAGTAAATTAATTTTAGCAGAGAAAATTGATCTACTTGGAGTTGACATCATTGAAGCAGGCTTTCCAATTTCAAGTCCTGGAGATTTTAAATCGGTTGTCGAAATCTCCAAGATTATAAAAAACGCATCAGTATGTGCTTTGAGTAGAGCTAACGAAAAAGATATTGATGTTGCAGCTGAGTCATTAAAAAATGCAAAAAAACCCAGAATCCATACTGGTATAGGCACATCTGAAGTTCATATTAAATATAAATTCAACTCAAATAAAGATTCTATAATTGAAATAGCAAAAAAATCAGTTGCTCATGCAAGAAAGTACGTGAACGATGTTGAATTTTATGCCGAAGATGCTGGTAGAACAGATAATGAATTTCTTGCAAAAGTATGTGAAGAAGTTATTAAGTCTGGAGCTACTGTTTTAAATATACCTGACACAACTGGCTATTGCTTACCTAGTGAATATGGAGATAAAATTAAGTTTTTAATAAATAATGTTAAAGGGATTGAAAATGTTACAGTTTCATGTCACTGCCATAACGATCTCGGGCTAGCAACTGCTAACTCCATATATGGAGTTATTAATGGTGCAAGACAAATTGAGTGTACAGTTAATGGTATTGGAGAGAGAGCAGGAAACACATCTTTGGAAGAAGTTGTTATGATTTTAAGACAGCATACTGATTTGAACCTAGATACTAATATTAACTCCAAACTTCTAAATGAAACAAGCCAAAAGGTATCAGAACTTATGGGGATGCCTGTTCAACCAAATAAGGCTATAGTTGGATCTAATGCATTTGCTCACAGTTCTGGAATTCATCAAGATGGTGTTATTAAAAAAAGAGAAACATATGAAATAATTGACCCACTTGATGTTGGTGTAGATAAATCATCAATTGTACTGACAGCTAGGAGTGGTAGAGCTGCATTGGCATTTAGAATGAAACAGTATGGCGTTAATCTAACGAAAAAAGAGCTAGATGATGTATATAATGAGTTTTTAATAGTAGCTGACAAAAAGAAAGAAGTAACAGACACAGATTTTCCTGAAATTCTTCAGAATAAAAATATTAGTTATGGCTAAAACACTATTTGATAAAGTTTGGGATTCACATGTAATTGAAAAAATAAAAGATGGCCCAGATGTTCTTTTTATAGACAGACATTTCATTCATGAAGTTACAAGTCCAGTAGCATTTGTTGGGCTTAAAAACAGAGGTCTTAAAGTAATGTTTCCTGATAAAACTTTTGCTACTGCTGACCATAATACACCAACAATAAATCAACATCTACCAATTAAGGATAAACTATCAGCTATGCAGGTAAAAACCCTAGAAAAAAATTGTATTGAGCATGGCATTGATTTTTGGGGACTTGGTCATAATAAAAATGGGATTGTCCATGTTATTGGTCCAGAGAATGGTATAACTCAGCCAGGACTTACAATTGTATGTGGAGATTCTCATACATCTACTCATGGTGCATTTGGAGCTATTGCATTTGGTATAGGAACCTCTGAAGTTGAAATGGTTCTTGCATGTCAGTCAATAATGCAACAAAAGCCTTTAAAAATGAGAATAAACATTGATGGATCTCTAAATTCTCATGTTACACCCAAGGATGTTGCTATTTATATTATATCAAGACTTTCTTCCTCTGGTGCAACTGGATATTTTGTCGAATATTCAGGAGAAGTTTTTAAAAATATGAGTATGGAGGGTAGAATGACTGTCTGTAATCTTAGTATTGAAATGGGCGCAAGAGGTGGAATGATTGCCCCAGATGAGAAAACATTTGAATACATAAAAGGTAGAGAATATGCTCCTAAAGGAGAGGTATGGGAGAATGCTCTATCCTATTGGAAATCTTTAAAGACTGATAATGATGCAATTTTTGATAAAGAATTTAACTTTAATGCAAGTGATATTGAACCTATGATTACTTATGGGACTAATCCAGGTATGGCTATTCCCATTTCTAAATCAATTCCGGGTTCCGGTTCAGACTCAGAATCATCATATCAAAAGGCACTCGATTATATGGAGTTTAAGGAAGGTGAAATGATGATTGGTAAAAAAATTGACTATGTCTTCCTTGGAAGCTGCACAAATGGTAGAATTGAAGATTTTAGAACATTTGCCAGCTTAATAAAAGGTAGAAGAAAATCTGATGATGTTAATGCTTGGCTTGTGCCTGGATCACATAAAGTATTAAAAAGCATTAAAGATGAAGGAATTTTAGACATCTTAACAGATTCCGGTTTTCAATTGAGAGAACCTGGTTGTTCTGCATGTCTAGCAATGAATGATGACAAAATACCCAAGGGAAAATATGCGGTAAGTACCACAAATAGAAATTTTGAAGGAAGACAAGGACCTGGTGCTAGAACTCTACTTGCAAGCCCTTTGGTCGCTGCTGCTACTGCTATTACTGGAAAAATAACTGATCCAAGAGAAATTATTTAAAATGGCTTACGATAAATTTAACATTCTGAACAGTTCAGCTGTTCCACTTAATATCGATAATGTAGATACAGATCAAATTATCCCAGCAAGATTTTTGAAAGCAACTGAAAGAAAAGGGTTTGGTGAAAATCTTTTTAAAGATTGGAGATACAACTCAGATGGTACTACTATTGATTCATTTCCTTTAAACAATAAAATCTACAATGGAAGGATACTTGTTGCAGGGAAAAATTTTGGATGTGGATCTTCAAGAGAGCATGCAGTTTGGGCAATATATGACTACGGATTCAGAGCTGTCGTATCAAGTTTTTTTGCTGATATATTTAAAAATAACTGTTTGAATATTGGTGTTCTTCCTATTCAAGTTTCAGAGGAATTTTTAATTGATATTTTTTCCCAAATTGATACAAATCCAGAAAGTAATTTTGAGGTAAACCTGGAAATTCAAGAATTTAAGATTATTGAAACTGGAAAGTCTGAAAAGTTCAATATTAGCTCTTACAAAAAGAGCAATATGTCTAATGGCTTTGACGATATAGATTACCTTATAAATAAGAAGCAAGAAATATCTAAATTTGCCAATAATTCTCCATACTAATGCCCAAACATATTGAAATAATGGATACTACTCTGAGGGATGGAGAACAGACCTCAGGAGTATCATATTCACCTAAAGAGAAACTTACAATAGCAAAGCTTTTGTTGGATGATCTTAAAATTGATAGAATAGAAGTTGCCTCGGCAAGAGTATCTGAGGGAGAACTTAATTCAGTTAAGGAAATATCTAGCTGGGCAGAAAGTAATAGTAGAATAAATAGTATTGAAGTTTTAACATTTATAGATGAAGGAAAATCTATACAATGGCTATTAGACTCAGGATGTAAAGTGCAAAATCTTTTAACCAAAGGCTCCTTAAATCATTTAAAGCACCAATTAAAGAAAACACCTGATCAACATTTTAATGACATATCAAAAACTATTGATATTGCAGAAAAAAATTCAATAACCACAAACATATATCTTGAAGATTGGAGTAATGGAATGAAGAATAGCAAAGATTATGTTATCGATTATTTGGATTTTTTAAAAACAAAAAATATCAAAAGAGTCTTACTTCCTGATACCCTAGGAATTTTAACTCATTTTGAAACCTATGAATTCATAAATGAAGTAAGAAATAAATATCCAAATTTTCATATAGACTTTCATGGACATAATGACTATGATTTAAGTGTTGGAAACTCATTAGAAGCTGTTAGAGCAGGTTGTAATGGCCTTCATCTTACAATAAACGGAATGGGGGAAAGGGCTGGTAATACTCCCCTGTCAAGCGCTGTTGCAGCAATTAGAGACTTCTTGCCAGAATATAAAGTAAATGTTGAAGAGAAGAATTTATTTAAAGCAAGTAAATTAATTTCAACATTTTCTGGACAAAGTGTATCGTCTAATAAGCCAATAGTTGGCGAAAATGTATTTACGCAAACAGCTGGTGTTCACGCAGATGGTGATAATAAAAAAGATTTGTACTTCAACAACTTGAATCCAAGTAGATTTGGCAGAAAAAGAAAATATGCTCTTGGAAAGACTTCTGGAAAAGCTAATATTAAAAAGAACCTAGATGAATTAGGAATTAAACTAAATGATGATGAACTCAGCGTTGTAACATCTAAAGTGATTGAATTAGGAGATAAAAAAGAAAAGGTTACAATTGAAGATCTTCCTTATATTATTAGTGATGTTCTTGAATATCCAACAAAAAAGAAAGACATAATAATTGAATCTTATGTTTTAACACATGCAAAGACTCTTAGACCATCTGCCTCTCTTTCATTAATTATTAATGATGAACTTTATCAAGAAAGCTGTTCGGGTGATGGCCAGTTTGATGCATTTATGAATGCATTAAAAAAAATATACTCTAAAAGGAAAAAGGTACTTCCAAAATTAATTGATTATGCTGTTCGTATCCCCCCAGGCAGTGATTCAGACGCATTTTGTGAAACCACTATTACTTGGGATACTGGATCAAAAAAATTTAAAACAAGAGGGCTTGATACAGATCAAACAGTATCTGCTATCAAAGCAACAGAGAAAATGTTAAATACTGAATAATTATGATTTTAAAAATAGCTGTATTATCTGGAGATGGAATTGGACCTGAAGTTACTGAACAATCTATTAAAGTACTTAAATCTTTAGGTAAAAAGTATAATCATAAAATTGAATTAGAAAGTGGATTAGTTGGAGCAGTTGCTATTGATAAATACAATGATCCCTATCCAGATGAAACTCATCAACTATGTCTAAACTCAGAAGCAATTCTTTTTGGTGCGATTGGCGATCCTAAATATGATAATGATCCAAAAGCTAAGGTAAGACCTGAACAAGGTTTACTCAAAATGAGAAAGAAGCTAGGACTATATGCAAACCTCCGTCCTACAAAGGTCTTTGAATCCTTATTAGAGATGTCACCAATTAAAGAAGAAAGAATATCTGGAACTGATATCCTTTTTGTTAGAGAATTAACCGGGGGTATTTACTTTGGAGAAAGAGGTAGAAAGGATAATGATAATTTTGCATTTGACACATGTGAATATAATAGAGATGAAATTACTAGGATTGCAAAAATAGGATTTGAGTATGCACAGAAAAGATCAAGTAAGTTATGTTGTGTTGATAAAGCAAATGTTCTTGAAACATCAAGACTTTGGAGAGAAACAGTTCAAAGTATGGAAAAAAACTATCCAAATATAGAGGTCTCATATGAATTTGTAGATGCTGTTGCTATGAGATTAGTTCAATGGCCAAATTCATATGATGTATTGATTACTTCAAATCTTTTTGGTGATATTTTAACAGATGAAGCTTCAGTCATTTCTGGGTCAATGGGGCTTATGCCATCTGCCTCAGTTGGTTCTGAAAACGCTCTTTATGAGCCAATTCATGGCTCTTACCCAGAGGCAGTAGGAAAAAATATTGCAAATCCAATTGCTTCAATTTTATCTCTTTCGATGATGCTAGATCATTCATTTAATTTGAAAAAAGAATCAGAAATAATCAATAAAGCAGTTGAAGAATCTCTTAAAAATAAATATGTAACACCTGACCTGAGCTCAGGTAAAAACTCATTCTCAACAGATCAAGTTGGTGACTATATAGTAGATTTTATTGAAAAAAATTAGAGTATATAGTCTGTAGAAATAAAATTAGAGTCATTGGAGTCTAACAGTTTTTTAAGTATCCTGTTATTATGAATATTATCTTTTGAAGCTACAAAAGTTCTAATAGAAAATGCTCTTAAAGCATCGTGAACACTTAAAGTACTTACAGCAGAATTTTTTCTACCTGTAAAAGGATAGATATCTGGACCTCTTTGACATGAGCTATTAAGATTAACTCTACATACTAAGTTTGCAAGAGTATCAATAAGCGGGCCTAGTTGTTTTGTATCACTTCCAAAAAGACTTACTTGTTGACCATATTCTGAATTTGCCATATCATCAAGAGGTTCATCTATATCCTTAAATGAAATTACTGGAATTACAGGGCCAAACTGTTCTTCCTCGTATACTCTCATATTTTTATTTACAGGATATAATATTGCAGGGAAACAATAGTTTTCAGTAACTTGTCCACCTTTTTTATTAACTATTGATGCACCTTTAGAGACTGCGTCATCAATTAAATCTCTTATATATTTTGGTTTGGATGGTTCAGGCAAGGGTGTTAAAAAAGAATCTTCTTCCCATGGCATTCCAAATTTTAAATCATCAACCGCTTGTGCAAACTTCTTATTAAATTCATCTATTATTGATTCATGAACATATAAAACTTTAAGTGCTGTACATCTTTGACCATTATATGACAAACAACCAGAAATACATTCTTGAATAGTTAAGTCAAGGTCAGCGTCTGGTAATATAATACCAGGATTTTTTGCTTCTAGTCCTAAAACAAGTCTAAGCCTATTTTTATTAGGATGCTGATCTTGAAGTGCAACAGCAGATGAACTATGTCCAATTAGTGCAAGAACATCAACATAACCTGTTTGCATTATAGGAGGACATATTTTTCTTCCTCTTCCAAATAGGATGTTAACTACCCCAGGAGGAAAACATTCTTTGAAGGCATTTAACAAAGGAGCGATTAAAAGGACTCCATGCTTTGCAGGTTTAAAAATAGTTGTATTACCCATTAGAATAGCCGGTATTAGTAAACAAAAAGTTTCGTTTAATGGATAATTATATGGCCCTAAGCATAAAACAACTCCTAAAGGACCCCTTCTAATATGTGCATGAATACCTGAATCTTTCTCAAATCTAGCAGAAGATCTATCAATCTTTTTGTATTCATTAATTGTATCGTATATATAGTCTACTGTTCTATCAAACTCTTTTTCAGAGTCTTTTTTGTTTTTTCCTATCTCCCACATTAAAAGGTTAACTACAACTTCTCTATGTTCCTGCATTTTATCCGCAAACCTCTTCATACACTTAAGTCTGTCCCTAACCTTCATGGTAGGCCATTTACCTTGACCTCTATCAAACGCTTTTTTAGCTGATTCTAGAGCCTCTAATGCAGATTCTGAGTCCATGTCAGGTATTGAACCTAGAAGTGTTTTAGAATATGGTTTGTTAGGTTCAGAGCTTATTGTTGAATAAACTTCTGAAGTATCTCCATCCCATTTTTTTAATTTTCCACCCACAAGATACTCCCTGCAGTTTAATTGATCTACTTTAATAGTTTTTGTTGACATATATTTTAAATTAAAAAACGAAGAGTTTCTGGTTTTTCGTTTAAATACTCACCAAAGAAACCATTTTCTTTCATCTTTTTTACTAAATCATTTAAATCTTTAGAAAATTTTAACTCAATACCAACTATTGCTGTTCCATTTTCTCTGTTATTTTTTTTGACATATTCAAAAAAGGTAATATCATCATTTTTACCAAGTACATTGTTTACAAATTCTTTAAGTGCACCTGCTCTTTGAGGAAACTTAACAATGAAATAATGTTTAAGATTAGAATAAAATAATGCCCTCTCTCTTATCTCTGCCATCCTTGTAAAATCATTATTTCCTCCACAAATTAATACACCAACATTTTTACCCTTAAACATTTTGTTGTTTAACTCAAGTGCTGATATTCCTATTGCACCTGCAGGCTCAACCACTATTCCATCTTTGTTATAAAGATCTAGTATAGTTTGACAGATTTTACCTTCAGGAACTAATAAAATTTCATCTAAATAGTTTTTACAAATATCAAAAGGAATTTTACCAATTTTTTTTATTGAGACCCCATCAACAAAGTTATCAATAGAGTCTAGTTTAATAATTTTTCCATCTTTTAAAGACTTACTCATTGCAGGAGCTCCTTCTGCCTCAACACCAATAATCTTTGTTTTGGGAGACAATTCTTTAAACACAGTAATTATTCCAGAAATTAAACCTCCTCCTCCAACTGGAACAATCAAATAATCAAAATGCTTATCAACTTGATCTAGAATTTCTAATCCTATAGTTCCTTGACCTTCAATAACATTAACATCATCAAATGCATGCACAAATAAGTCTTTGTCAGTATTTTGCTTTTGAGCTTCATATTGGGCATCGTCAAAATTGTCTCCGATTAATATAATTTCAACATATTCACCTCCAAAAATTTTAACCCTTTCAATTTTTTGTTTTGGAGTTGTAACAGGCATATAAATTTTTCCATAAATTTTTAGCTTATTACATGAATATGCAAAACCCTGAGCATGATTTCCAGCACTTGCACAAACTAATGTTTTATTCTTTAGATAGTCAGAATCAATGGATCTAATTTTATTAAAAGCACCACGAATTTTAAAAGATCTAACTTGCTGAAGATCTTCTCGTTTTAAGTATATTTTACAATTTAGATCATTTGAAAGTCTCTCATTTATAACTAAAGGAGTTAAAACGGAGACACCTTGAAGATTTTCAGAAGCATTCCTAACTCCTTTTAAATCAGGGATTTGCATTTATTAAACAGATTTCATTGAAGTCATGTACTGCCTAAGTTCATCACCAATTATTTCAATTGAGTGGTATCTAATTGATTCGTTAATCTCAATTAATTTTTTATTATCAACAGAGTTTGCACTCTTACTTATTGAGTCTGAACCAATTATGTCAGTTTCTACTTTATCAAAGAATTTAGAGAGTAGAGGAATTGCATCATTATTAAAAAGATAGCATCCATATTCTGCAGTATCAGAAATAATATTATTCATTTCGTATAATTTTTTTCTGGAAACTAGATTAGCTATAAGCGGAAGCTCATGAAGAGATTCATAGTAAGCAGACTCTTCTTTAATACCTGCTTCAACCATTGTCTCGAACGCTAACTCTACACCTGCCTTAACAAGTGCTATCATTAAAATTCCATTATCAAAATATTCTTGCTCAGAAATTTCATCTGATGTCGGATCTGTCTTTTCAAAATCAGTCTTACTTGTTTCTTCTCTCCAATTTAAAAGTTCTTTATCATCATTCTCCCAATCCTTCATCATAGTCTCGGAAAATTTACCTGATAAGACATTATCCATATGCTTAATAAATAATGGAGATAATATTTCTTTAAGTTCCTCAGATAATTCAAATGCTTTAACTTTTGCAGAATTTGATAATCTGTCCATCATATTTGTTATACCTCCATGCTTTAAAGCTTCTGTAACAGTCTCCCATCCATATTGAATAAGTTTTGCAGAATAGCTAGGTTCAATTCCAAGTTCTTTCATTTTATTAAAACACAGGATTGATCCTGTTTGGAGCATTCCACATAATATTGTCTGCTCACCCATTAAATCAGATTTAACTTCAGCAACAAAAGATGATTCTAAAACTCCTGCTTTATCAGATCCGAGAGATACCGCATATGCTTTTGCTGCATCAAAACCAATTCCATTAGTATCATTTTCAGGATGAACAGCAATAAGTGTAGGAACTCCAAAACCTCTTAGGTACTCTTCTCTTACCTCAGATCCTGGAGATTTTGGTGCGACCATAATAACAGTTATATCTTCTCTAACTTTAATACCCTCTTCTACTATGTTAAATCCATGAGAATAGGAGAGAATAGAGTTTTTTTTCATTAATGGCATAAGTTGTTCAACAACTGGAGTATGGTTTTTATCTGGGGTCAAATTTATTACCAGGTCAGAATTTGGTATTATTTCTTCGAAATTACCAACATTAAAGTTATTTGTACTTGCATTAACAAATGATTGTCTTTTTGAATCAATAGATGACTGCCTAAGAGCGTATGAAATATCAAGACCAGAATCTCTCATATTAAGGCCTTGATGTAAACCTTGGGCACCACAACCAACAATAGCTATTTTTTTATTCTTGAGAAATTCCACCCCATCACTAAATTCAGATGAGCTCATAAATCTACATTTTCCTAATTGCATTAATTTCTCTCTAAATGATAGAGTGTTAAAATAATTTTTCATTGTTTTTATTTTTGGTTTTTAAAAGTATTTAAAATTTCTGAGATTCCCATCTTTTCTTTACTCACAGCTATTCTTCCAGATCTAGTAAATTGAAGAAGGCCAAAAGGTGCAAGATCTTTATAAAGTTTTTCAGTATCTTCTCTAAATCCAGTTTTTTCAATCACAAAAAACTCTGTATTTACTGTAACAATTCTTGCATTAGAATCTTTAATTATGTTTTGTATGTGTCTCTCTTCAAATAATGCAGATGACTTCATTTTATATAAGGCAGATTCTTGAAATATTGTTTCATCATCTCTATGGTAAAAAGCTTTTATTACTTCGACCTGTTTCTCAATTTGCTTAATCACCCTTTCTACGCCAGATTTTGTCATTTTTACAACTATAATAAATCGATATACATTTTTTATTTCAGATTCTGATGTTGTAAAACTTTCAATGTTTATGTGCCTTTTTAGAAAAATTGCTGAAATTCTATGAAGAAGACCTACATTATTTTCAGTGTAAACGGATACAGTATAATTTTTTCTTTTTTCCATTTTAATCTAGCCTAATATCTGAAACAGAAGCTCCAGAGGGAATCATTGGGAATACATTATCTTCTTTTTCCACACAAACTTCAAGAACATATGGTTTTTTGGACTTAATCATTCTCTCAACAGCAGGTTTTAAGTCTTTTCTATTCTTTACTCTTTCAGAATCAATATAATAGCCTTTAGCAATTGTAACAAAGTCAGGATTTATCATTTCAGTTGAGGCATACCTTTTATCAAAGAACAATTGTTGCCACTGTCTAACCATTCCAAGAAAATCATTATTTAAAATAACAATCTTTACAGGAATTTGAAGTTGAAAAATTGTTCCAAGCTCTTGAATGGTCATTTGATAACCACCATCACCAATTACTGCAACAACCTCTCTTTCCATTGCTCCCATTTTAGCTCCCATCGCAGCAGGAAGAGCAAATCCCATAGTACCAAGGCCTCCAGATGTAATATTACTCTTTGATTTTATAAAATTAGCATATCTACATGCTACCATTTGGTGCTGTCCAACATCTGTGACAATAATCGCATCACCGTTAGTAAATTCATTTATGGCAATAATTGACTCTCCCATAGTTAGTCCTTTTTTATTTGGACTTAAATCTGATTTAATTACTTTATCAAACTCAATTTTCATTAAATCATCAAATTTTGAAATCCATTTTTTATGGGATCTTTTATCTATTTTATTGGTAATCATTTGAAGAGATTCTTTACAGTTACCAATTACCGGTACATCAACCTTTATATTCTTATCAACCTCTGCAGGATCAATTTCAAGATGTATAACTTTAGCTTGAGATGCATATGAACTGGGGTCACCAGTAACACGATCATCAAATCTCATCCCAACAGCAATCAAAAGATCACACTTATTAGTCAGAATGTTAGGTCCATAATTTCCATGCATACCCACCATACCAACATTTAACTCATGTGAAGTTGGTAAAGCTGACAAACCAAGAATTGTCCATGCTGCAGGAATCCCACTTTTTTCAACAAAATTTTTAAATTCTTCTTCAGCGTTTCCTAGGATTACCCCTTGCCCCCATACAATCAATGGCTTTTTTGCTTGATTAATTAGCTTTACAGCGTGATCTATCGAATCATCATTAACTTCAGGATAAGGAATATAGCTTCTAATTCCATTACATTTTTTATAATCATATTCAAAAAGCTCAAATTGCGCATCTTTTGTAATGTCAATCAATACAGGACCTGGTCTACCAGATTTTGCAATATAAAATGCTTTCGCAAAGATTTCAGGTATTTCTGATGCCTTAGTTATTTGATAATTCCATTTTGTAACTGGCATTGAAATCCCAATAATATCAGTTTCTTGAAAAGCATCTGAGCCTAAAAGATGAGACGGTACTTGACCGGTTATACACACAACAGGTGTTGAATCTATTTGAGCATCTGCAATACCAGTAACAAGATTAGTTGCACCAGGACCAGATGTAGCAATTGCAACCCCTACTCTACCAGAGGATCTAGCATATCCCTGAGCTGCATGAATAGCACCTTGCTCGTGTCTAGCAAGAACATGTTTTAGCTTATCTTGAAATTTATAAAACTCATCGTATACAGGCATTATAGCACCTCCAGGATATCCCCAGACAAGGTCTACTCCCTCATTTAATAAACAATGGATTACAGCTTCAGCACCACTAATTTTTTTATTTTTCATATTAATTATTCATCAGTTACACATCCGTTAGATGCATTAGAAACTGACTTTAAATATTTATACAGAATACCTTTTTTAATTTTTAAATCTGGTTGCTTCCATTTTTCTTTTCTCTCCATAATTTCTTTATCAGAAATATCAACAAAAATCTTATTTTTTTCTGAATCAATAGTTATGATATCACCATTTTCTACTATTGCTATAGTTCCACCTTCAAATGCCTCAGGTACAATGTGACCAACTACAAATCCATGAGTTCCTCCAGAGAATCTTCCATCGGTAATTAAAGCAACTTCTTTTCCTAATCCAGCACCCATTATGGCTGATGTAGGTTTTAACATCTCTGGCATTCCCGGACCTCCCTTAGGCCCTTCGTATCTTATTACTACAACATCTCCCTTTGAGACTTCAGAATTTTTGATAGCTGAAAGACATTCAAACTCGCTATTAAAAACTTTAGCTGGACCTGAAAATGTTAAACCTTCTTTACCAGTTATTTTTGCAACACATCCATCTTCAGCTAAATTTCCCTTTAGTATCTGAATATGACCAGTATTCTTAATAGGATTTGATATTGGAAAAATTAGATCATTTGAACTTACATTAGGAGACTTAATTTTGGATAAGTTTTCTTCTAATGTATTACCAGTAACAGTTAGACAATCCCCATGAAGCATTTTATTTTCAAGCATATATTTTAATACGTATGGAACACCCCCTATTTTATGTAAATCTTTCATTAGATATTTTCCACTGGGCTTAAGATTAGCTAAGTAGGGAGTTGAGTCACTTATTTCTTGAAAATAATCAATTGACAAATCTAAATTTGCTGCTCTAGATATTGCTAGAAAATGAAGCACTGCATTAGTTGATCCCCCAAGAACAGTAACCAGTCTTAATGCGTTTTCGAGAGATTTCTTTGTAACAATATCAGAAGGCTTAATATCCTTCTCAATTAGATTTTTAATTGATTCACCAATCTCTGAACATTCATTTATTTTTTCTTTGCTTATTGCAGGATTAGATGAGTTGTAAGGAAGCGACATACCTAATGCTTCAATAGCTGAAGCCATAGTATTTGCTGTATACATTCCTCCACATGCCCCAGCTCCCGGACAAGCATTTTTAATTACATTTTTATACTCACTCTCATCTATTTTTCCTGAAACTTTTTCACCCCATGCTTCAAATGCTGACACAACATCCAGCTCTTTATTATTATAACATCCAGAGTTAATTGTTCCTCCATAAACCAATATGCTTGGTCTATCAAGCCTAAGCATAGCCATTAGGGCTCCTGGCATATTTTTATCACATCCAACAACTGTTATTAAACCATCATATGACATTGCTTGAACCACAGTCTCCATTGAATCTGCAATAATATCTCTAGAAGGAAGGGAATATCTCATCCCAAAAGTTCCCATAGAAATCCCATCACTAACACCAATGGTATTAAAAATTAATCCAACATATTTTGAAGCAGTTATACTATCTTTAATTTTAACTGATAAATCATTAAGATGCATATTACAAGGGTTACCCTCATAACCAGTACTTGCAATTCCAATAAATGGTTTGTCAAAATCTTCATCATTCAAACCAATGGCATGAAGCATAGCTTGTGCAGCTGGTTGGGAATCATCCTTTGTAACTACTCTACTAAATTTATTATACATACACTTAAAACTATTTTAAAATTATCACCCTAGAATGATGTTTTTTAGGACAATTATTATCTTAAATTATATTCAAAAATAAACATCGAATCTTAATAAACTGTATATCAGAATATTATACTATATATTTTAGCATACCCAAATAATAAATTATAATATTGATTTTAAATAATTAGATTTGAAATAATTATGGATTATAAAGATATTGATAAAGTAATTGAATCTCAAGTAAAATTTGTTAAAGACAACTCTAACTCTGTTATTAATAGGATTCAAATCTTAAACTCATTATTAATATCAATAAAACATAATGAGTCAAGAATTTATGAGGCACTAAAAAAGGATCTAAACAAACATGAGTTTGAGTCTTTTTTATCTGAAATACTTCTTGTTAAAAAAGAGATTAAATTATTTGTAAGAAAACTTAGAAGTTGGTCAAAAAAAAAGAGAGTTAGTGGTTCTTTACTAAATTTTCCTTCAGGGAATTATTTGATACCTGAGCCATATGGAAATGTTTTGATTATAACTCCATGGAATTACCCATTTCAACTATCCCTAACACCCTTAATTGGAGCTATTGCTGCAGGAAATGCTGTAATAATAAAACCATCTGAACTAGCTCCAGCAACATCAAGGGTTCTAAAAGAATTGATTGATTCTGTATTCCCCCAAAATATGGCGAGTGTGATTGAGGGAGATGCAGGTATTGCTAAATATTTGTTAGATAAGAAATGGGATTATATCTTTTTTACTGGTAGCACAAGAATAGGAAAAATTATAGCTGAAAAAGCTGCAAAAAATTTAACTCCAATTACTTTAGAACTTGGAGGAAAAAGCCCATGTATAGTAGATTCAGGAGTAGATATAGACAAGGTTGCTAAAAGAATCGTTTCCGGAAAGTTTGTTAATTGTGGTCAAACATGTATTGCTCCAGATTATATTGTTGTCAATCAACATGTTAAATCTGATCTTATTTCAGCTATTAAAGAGAATATTATAAAGACGTTTGGTAATAAACCTATAGAATCTGAAAGCTATGGTAGGATTATTAATACAAACAACCTAATAAGACTTGAAAATATTATTAAAGATCAAGTTATTGAGTTTGGCGGAAAAATCAATATGGATAAACTATATATTGAACCAACAATAATTGTTGATCCTCAAATTGATTCTGAAATAATGAAAGAAGAAATTTTTGGACCAATTTTACCTATTTTGTCATACGAGAATGAAAGCGAAATTCAAAATATTCTCGACACAAACCCAACACCTCTTGCATTCTATATTTTTTCTAAAAATCAAATGTTTATTGACAACCTAATAGAAAACAATAAATTTGGTGGCTGTGTTATTAACGATACTTTAATTCATTACATTAATCCAAATCTTCCATTTGGAGGTATTGGTGACAGTGGAATGGGAGCTTACAGAGGTAAATTTAGTTTTAATACTTTCTCACATCAAAAGCCAGTTTTAATAAAAAAAAATATGATAGACATACCTTTTAGATATGGTCCTTATCCAAAATCTTTCAATTTTATAAGAAAAATTCTTGAAAAAATATAAGATGGAGAAGAATGTCACTGATGCGATTCAATTTAGAAGATCTGTAAGAAAATTTGACCCCAAAAAAGATCTTGATATAGATATTGTCAAGAAATGTATTATTAATGCTACTCTAGCACCTACTAGCTCTAACTTACAACTTTGGGAATTTTATCATATAACTGATAAAAATTTATTAGGTAAAATTTCAGAATGTTGTTTTAATCAACCTGCTGCAAAAACTGCAAAACAAATTGTTGTAACTGTAGTTAGAAAAGATTTGTGGAAAAGTAGAGCAAATGATAATTTAAATTTTTTTAAATCAAAAAAAGATTCACTTTCTGAGAAGCAATTCAATTTGACTAAGAGATATTATAAAAAGGTTATTCCTTTTGTATATAAAGATTTTTTCGGAATTCTTAGTCTATGTAAATACTTGTTTGCCTACATAGTTGGATTTTTTAGAGTTATGTACAGACAACTTAATAGATCTGATTCAAGAATTATTGCGCATAAAAGCGCTGCTTTAGCATCTCAAAATTTCATGATAAGTATGGCAGGATTTAGTTATGACACATGCCCTATGGAGGGATTTGACTCTGTTAAAGTAAAAAGAATCTTAAACCTGAACTCAAAATCAGAAATTAATATGATAATAGGATGTGGTATAAGACTTGAAGAAGGTGTTTATGGAGAAAGGTTTAGAATTCCTTTTGAAAAAGTCTATTATAAAAGATAAGTCTGGATATTATAACTTAGATTCTTCAATAGATTTCTCAAGCCAATTTTGAAAATTTTTATCGGAGGTAAACTGAATTGGTTCTGACAAAATTTTACCAGAAGGGAGCATAGCAACATAGTATGGCTGAGAAGCATTATTAAAATTTATTTGCTGAAAAAGAGACCATCTCCTTCCAATGTTATTTATATATTGAATTCTTCCAGATTTATTAATGTATTTAAATTTCTCAGCATCTGAAAGCTTAGTTCTATCATCTACGTATAGGGAAATTATTACATAATTATTATCTAACAACTCGTATATTTTTGGCTTTGACCATACATTTTCCTCCATTCGTCTACAGTTGGCACAAGCCCAGCCTGTAAAGTCTAATAATATAATTTTGTTATTCTCAATAGCATAATCTTTTCCTTCATCATAATTTTTAAAACAATTTAGCCCAAGAGGACATTCGCTCTGTTTTTCTTCAATAGAATAAAACTCAGGTGGAAGAATACCACTTAAGAGTCTAACATTTTTACTGTCATATAATCCACTTAGTAAGAAAATTGAAAACAACAAAAACAACCATCCTGAGATGCTTTTATAATTAAACTTTAACTTACCAAAATAGGATCCAAATAGATAGAGAGACATAGAAAGAAAAATTATAACCCAAATTAGGATAAACGTTTCACGCTTTAAAATACCCCATCCTTCAACTAAATCTGCATTTGAAAGAAATTTAAAAGCTAGAGCTAGTTCTATAAAACCAAGACAAACTTTTAGTTTCTTGAGCCAAACACCTGATTTTGGGATTAGAGATAAGTACTTAGGATAAAAGGCAAGCAAGGTAAAAGGTAAAGCAAGCGCAACTCCAAATCCAAACATACCATATGTAAGCTGTGTTGCCCCGGACTGAGCAGATGATAGTGAACCAGCTAATAAAGATCCTAATATTGGACCCGTACACGAGAATGATACAAGAGCTAGTGTAAGTGACATAAAAAAGATTCCAATAATTCCACCCTTTTCTGATTTCTTCTCTGAACCAGATACAATATTACTAGGGATGACTATATCAAAATATCCAAAAAATGAAATTGCAAACAAGATGAATACAACAAAGAATGTAAGATTTACATAAACATTGGTAGAAATAGTATTTAGTATATTAGGATTTAAGCTATCGAAAACATGAAATGGAATACTCAATAATATATATATTAAAACTATAAACCCACCGTAAAGAGACGCAGAGATAGCACCACTATACCTAAGTTTAGTTTCGTCAATAAAATAAGATACAGTCAATGGTATCATTGGAAACACACAAGGTGTTAACAATGCTAAAAAACCTGCAATTAAACCAAATATGAAAATCTCAAAATAGTTAGACCTCTCAATAAAATTAGAAGAATTATAATTTGATTTATCTAAATCAAGTTCAAGTGCATTATACCTTCTAACATCTTCTAGAGTTACATTTTCAGACTCAGTTACAATAATACTATTATCAAGAATTACATTGAAAGTTTCATTTCTAAAAATACATAATTCGTCATCACATGATGAATAGTCAATTTCGACTTTAATTTGATTTAAATCTTCATCTAACAACTTTACATTTTGATTAAAATCGGCTTCATTTTCATAGTAATATAGATCCATTTTAAAAACATTATCAAAGCCAACTATATAATCATCCTCATTAAATAATTCGTCTGCTTCGAAGTCTGAAGTATCACTAATGAAGCTAAATGAGGTAGGAAGAGCACCTTCATCAGGAGAAAATTGAGAATACAATTTCCAGCCTTCTAATATTGATGCACTAAAAGAAATATTGTATTCTGTATCATTGATTTTATTTACATCATATTGCCACTCTACCGGCTCAATATCCTGAGAATATAAAGAAAAAATTGAGATTAGGCTGAATAATATATTTCTAGTCATTTTTTTTAATTATTAAATCACCTTTTAATTTTGTCATACTATGGGTGTTTGACAAAATAAGTTTACCTGAATCTGAATTAAATATTTTTATAACTTCCTTATAGTTGAAACCAAATTCTTGGAAAAGGTTATGAACATAAAACTCTAAAGGTTTTTTTTCCTTAAGCTTTTCAATATTAACTTTAATGGAATTTGAATTGTTTTGAAAAAGTTGATTTTTAGTTTCTTTCATTATTTCCTCTACAAATATCTTAGTTGATTGTAGGTTATTGATTGTTGTTTTGAACTTTAACATAACATTATCATCAAATTCCTTAAATGTTGGAAGAACAGAATTCCTAATCATGTTCCTATGATAATTTTCACTAGAATTAGATGAATCCTCTCTATACTCTATAGAATTTTTTTGTGCATAATTTATAATATCAATTTTTAAAATATTAAGTAATGGCCTAAATATTTTTTTTGAACTTGATGAAATTCCCAATAATCCGTTAATTCCTGATCCTCTAGAAGAATTAATAAGGTATGTCTCAATCTGATCATCTAAATGGTGAGCTGTAACTAAAAAATCAAAATTAAACTTAGATATCAGATCATCAAACCAATCATATCTTAGTTTTCTTGCCCCCTCCTGAATACCCATTTTATTCTTTTTACAAAATTCAACTGTATTAAATTCATTACTGTGGCAATGAATTTTATGCTTTAAACTCCATTTTTTGACAAAATCTTGATCTATATCACTCTCTTTTGATCTTAATTTAAAGTTGCAGTGTGCAACAGAAAAGCTTAAATTATTTTTTAGAAAAAGGTTTGCAAGAACCATGCTGTCAACTCCCCCGCTTACAGCAATTAAAAAATTACATTTTTCAAATGCTTTTACCTTCTCTTTTAAAATTATTTCAATATTATGTTCCACTCGGTAAAAATAATTAAAGTTTAACCAAATAACTGCCTAATAATATTTTGCATTAAAAAAAAAATTCTGAACTTGTAACATATTATCTACATTGGAAGACACTAACAAAAAGGTTTTACCTCTACAAATAGCGATGTTACCCCTAATCTTTTTGGTAACCCTATTATCTTTTAATCTATATGCTAACGTATTTATTTATGATGCAGATCCATTAGCTGGTTCAAGTCAATTTATTCTTATACTAAGTGGAGCTTTTGCAGCTATGATTGGTCATAGATATAATGTTTCTTATAAAGATGTGATTAGCAGCATCTCAAATAGTATTAAATCAGTTACACCAGCACTAATTATATTGTTATGGGTGGGAGCTCTAGCTGGTACATGGATGATTAGTGGAATCATCCCTTCAATGGTATACTATGGATTAAAAATTCTTGACCCCAATATATTTTTACCAGCATGTATAGTTATATGTTCAATTATTTCAGTTGCAACTGGAAGCAGCTGGACAACATCAGCAACTGTTGGTATAGCCCTAGTAGGTATTGGAAAGGCTTTGGGAATACCTGCAGGAATGGTGGGTGGAGCAGTAATAGCTGGTGCTTATTTTGGAGATAAATTATCTCCCCTAAGTGATACTACAAATTTAGCTGCTGCAGTTTCAAAAGTAGATTTATTTAAACATATTAAATATTTGACACATACAACTATTCCAAGTATATCAATTACTCTAATAGTCTTTATTATACTTGGTATTTATCAGACATCCAATGGAGTAACTGACAATTCATTTTTAATTGAAACAATTGAAAACACTTTTAATATTTCTTTGATACTATTTATTGTTCCAATTATTGTGTTAATAATGATTGTGAAAAAGATCCCACCAATAAAAGCACTTACTATAGGTACACTTTTAGGAGCATTATTTGCTATTTTGTTTCAACCACAAATAATTAACGAGCTCTCAGATTCCTCAAATACCACAATTATTGCTTCCTACAAAGTAGTAATTGATACTATTACAAGTAATGTATCTATCACTACTGATAGTGAAATTTTAAATGAGCTTTTTTCTACTGGTGGTATGATAGGGATGTTAAACACTATTTTTTTAGTTATGGCGACGATGATTTTTGGAGGTTCTATGGACGCAATTGGCGCTATTAAATCTATAAGCAAAGCTTTATTAAATTGGGCTGATAATATTTTTAAATTATTTGCTAGTACTGTAGCATCTTGTCTAGCATTGAACTTAACTGCCTCGGATCAGTATTTATCTATTGTTGTCTCAGGTAAGATGTTTGAAAAAGCTTATAAGGATAAAAAACTTGCGCCTGAAAATTTAAGTAGAACTTTAGAGGATTCAGCTACTGTTACTTCTGCTTTAATTCCATGGAATTCATGTGGTGCATATCACTCATCTGTTTTAGGAGTTAGTGTTGGTGAGTACTTTATATACGCAATATTTAATTGGATTAGTCCATTTATGACATTACTATTTGCAGCATTTAGAATAAAAATCAGGACTTTAGCAAACAAAAACTAATTATCTAATCTCATATTTGTATTTTTGTTAAATACAAAACTTGTATGAATAGCAAGAAAAAAGCTAATAAGAGTAAGTTTAAAGTTGTATTTGGATACATTTTATTATTCTCATCTCTAGTTCTGTTTACCTCATTTATTTCCTACATTTTTAATTGGAAAATAGACCAAAGTAATGTTGATATGATTTTTGATAGAGATGTTGAGGTTGAGAATCTTTTGGGTAAAACTGGAGCTTATATAAGCCACCTGTTTATTTATAAACTTTTTGGAATTTCGAGTTTTATACTTCCAATAATTCTATTTGTATCATCTTACTATATATTATTTAATAAAAAAATATTTGATCTCTTTGGAAAGATTAATTGGCTTTTGTTGTTATTAATCTGGACTACAATATTAAGTGGTTATTTAAGGAGTTATTTTCCAGTTCAATCAGGACTTGTAGGATTTGAAGTTAACTTATTTCTTGAATCCTATATAGGAAGGGCAGGTATATTATTAATTCTAATATTTTCATTTATAATCTCTATTGCTATATTATTTAATGTAACTCCATCTGGTATCCTAGATTTAATTACTAATTTGTTTAAAGCTAAAGAGTCTAAAATTGTAAATTCTAAAATTGACCTAGAGGAAGACAATAATGACGAAATAAAACAAAATGATAATTTAACTGAAAATGATTCCCAAATAGATAATAATATTGAATCTGAAGATATATCGATTGAAGTTGAAGAAATAAATGAAGAAGAAGTAGCATCAAAAAATATTGATTTTTCTAATGTTAATTCTAAAAAATTTGATCCTACTCTTGATTTAAGAAACTTCAAAAATCCCAGTATTGATCTTCTTAAAGAATATGGAGATGGAACAATTAAAATAGATCAGGAAGAACTCGAATCAAATAAAAATAGAATTGTTGACACACTAAAGAACTATAATATTGGCATTAAGCAAATAAAAGCTACAATTGGTCCAACAGTAACTCTTTACGAGATTATTCCAGATGCTGGTATTCGTATTTCAAAAATTAAAAACCTAGAAGATGATATAGCATTATCACTTTCGGCTTTAGGAATTAGAATTATAGCTCCAATTCCAGGAAAAGGAACAATTGGTATTGAGGTTCCAAATAAAAAGAAATCAATTGTATCTATGAAGTCCTTATTATCTTCAAAAAAATTCATTGAATCAGACATGGAACTTCCGATCACACTTGGTAAGACTATTAGCAATGAAACTTTTATTGTTGATTTAACAAAAATGCCACACTTACTTATGGCAGGTGCTACTGGGCAGGGTAAATCTGTTGGAATAAATGCTATTTTGACCTCTATACTGTACAAGAAACATCCTGCAGAGGTAAAGTTTGTTTTAGTTGATCCAAAAAAAATTGAACTATCAATTTTTAATAAAATTGAAAGACATTATTTAGCAAAACTTCCAGAGTCTGATGATGCAATTATAATTGAAAATGACAAAGTAATCAATACACTTAATTCTCTTTGTAGAGAGATGGATAAAAGATATGAACTACTTAAGGATGCAATGACAAGAAATATTAAAGAGTATAATGAGAAGTTTATCTCAAGAAAATTAAATCCTGAAAATGGTCATACTTTTTTACCATATATAGTCCTAGTTATTGATGAGTTTGCCGATTTAATTATGACAGCAGGTAAAGAAGTTGAGACACCTCTTGCAAGATTAGCACAGCTATCAAGAGCGATTGGAATACATTTAATTATTGCTACACAAAGACCATCTGTAAATGTTATAACAGGGCTAATTAAGGCTAATTTCCCAGCAAGAATAGCGTTTAGAGTAACCTCTAAAATTGACTCTAGAACAATTTTAGATACTGGAGGTGCTGAGCAACTAATTGGTAGAGGTGATCTTCTTTATTCACAATCAAATGATTTAACTAGAATACAATGTGGTTTTATAGATACTTCTGAGGTTGAAAAATTATCTGAATATATAGGTTCACAAACTGGTTATGAATCTGCTTATATTCTTCCTGAGTTTTCGAAAGATGACACCAGCGAGTCTTCGAATTTATCTATTGAAGATAGAGACTCTATGTTTGATGAGGCTGCTAGGGTAATTGTTACAAACCAACAAGGGTCTGCTTCATTACTTCAAAGAAAGTTGAAACTTGGTTATAATAGGGCCGGAAGATTAATTGACCAAATGGAAGATGCTGGAATTGTTGGACCATTTGAAGGCAGCAAACCAAGACAAGTTTTGATTTCAGATTTAAACTCTTTAGAGAACTTATTAAGTGAGATCAAGAAATAATTTAATTAATTTTCTAATATTAGGTTTATTTAGCTTTTTTAGTCTTAATGGACAAAATAATGGGATTCAAGTATTAAAGGAGGTAATGAATAATGCGATGAAAGTTAAAGATGCTAATTATACCTTTAAAATTACATCAGAAAATGAAAATGATCTATTTCCAATAAGCGGTGAAATATATATTAAAAAAGAAAAATATTTTATAGATACTGAAGAAATAGATCAGATTTTTGATGGCGATAAGCTTTATACTATTATTCATGAAAATGAGGAAATAATTGTCACATCTGAATTAAACACTTTTTTCAATTTCACTCCCAAACAAATTTTTAATTTTTTTAAAGATGACTTTGAAATAGAAATCAAAAATAGTCAAGGTGCTTACTATAATTTAATTGCAAGGAATTTGATTCAAGAAGACTTGGTTTATGAAATAATTATTGATTCAAACTTGTTATCAATAAAAAAAATTGAAATTAAAAATAGAGATAATCTAACTTTAAGTAGTTTTTTAACATTAAGTTATAAATTCAATTTATCTCTTCCATCTTCTTTATTTAAATTTGATAAAAATAAGTATAACGATTACATGCTAATTGAAAATTGAAAATTTTAGACAAATACATATTAAAGTTTTACTTAACTAGATTTTTAGGTGTCTTTGCTATTTGCTTTTTAATATTTATAATTCAAACATTCTGGCTCTACATAGATGAGCTTGCGGGTAAGGGATTAGATATAATTACAATAGGAAAGTTTTTTATTTATTTCTCTCCTAAACTTGTGCCATTAGTTCTTCCACTATCTATATTACTTGCATCACTTATAACTTATGGGACTCTCTCAGAAAATTATGAATTTATTGCAATGAAATCTAATGGTATTTCAATTGTCAGAAGTATGGTGGCATTATTTATTTTTCATGTTTTTCTAGGAATAGGATCTTTCTATTTTTCAAATCATGTAGTAACCTTAGGAGAGTTAAAATCATATAACTTAAGAAAGAATCTTGCTAAGTTGAAACCTACATTAAGTATTAGAGAGGGAATATTCAATGATATTGGTGATTTAAATATTAAGGTTTCGAGAAAGTATGGAGATAATGAACAGTTTTTAGAAGATATAATCCTACATTCAATTTCTGAAGATGAAATTAACAGAATTGTTGTAAAGGCTGAGACAGGTGAGGTAAGAAACTTAAATGATAATTATCTTCAATTGGTTCTGAAAAATGGAAATAGATATGAAGACTTAAATCCATCTTCTGCTGCAGAAAAGCAAAAATATCCCCACTCTAAAGCTTCATTTGATGAGTATATTTTAAATATTGACATTTCAGATTTCAATAATGTTAATCTTGATGAAGAAAATTATAAGTCAACTTATAAAATGCAGAAAATCAATCAACTTAAAACTAGTTCTGATACATTAGAAATTAAGTTTAATAAAGACATTGAGATATTTTCTGAAAGTTTCTTAATTGGCCATACTATAAGGAAACTTCCAGACTTATACCCCAATCAAGTTCAGAATTTGGAATATAATTTAAACTCATCATTTATAGGGATTCTAGATAATCCAGAACCTTATGAATTAAATAGCGTACTTACAAGGGCAGATAATGAAGTAGACATATATTTAAGGCAACTTGATAATAAAAAGAAGACATTTTTTCTTCAGCAAAAACTTATTAACCTTCATAAACTAACTATAAATGAAAGATATAGCTTAATCTTTGCATGTATATTTTTATTTTTAATAGGAGCATCGCTTGGAGCAATTATTAGAAAGGGTGGTTTAGGTTTGCCTTTAGTTTTATCTATTGTTATATTTCTTACATATCATTACATAGGTGTTTTTGGAAAAAATGCAGCTGAGGATAATTCTTTAAGCCCATTCATTGGAAGCTGGATCTCAACTTTTATAATTGCACCCTTTGCAATCTATTTAACTAAAATTGTATCGATGGATAGAGGTTTTAATTTCAGTTTCTTTGATAGACTTTACTTAATCTTTAAAAATATTAGAAGTAATAATGAACAAAATTAAACTTGACAAGATTGAAGATGCAATAAAATCTATCAATAACGGTGAAATAATAATTGTTGTTGATGATGAAAATCGTGAAAATGAAGGTGATTTCATAACTGCTGCTGAAACAATAAATTCAGACAAAATTAATTTTATGGCTAAACACGGAAGAGGTTTAATCTGTGTGCCAATGTCTGAAAACTTGTGTACTAAACTTAATCTTGAAAAGATGGTGCCTAACAACACAGATCCACTTGAAACAGCTTTCACGGTTTCTGTAGATCTAAAAGGAAATGGTGTTACATCTGGTATTTCAGCCTCAGATAGATCTAAAACAGTCCAAGCTCTTGTTGATAGTAATACTAAGCCAGATGACCTTCAAAGACCTGGGCATGTATTCCCTTTAATTGCCAAAGATGGTGGTGTACTTAGAAGAACTGGCCATACTGAAGCTGCAATTGATTTTGCTAGACTAGCTGGTTTTAAGTCAGCAGGTGTTATAGTAGAAATTATGAATGATGATGGCTCAATGTCTAGACTACCTGAACTCTATAAAGTTGCAAAAAAATTTAATCTTAAAATTGTTTCAATTGAAGATCTTGTTGCTTACAGGATGAAGAATGATAGTTTAATTGATAAAATTTTTGATGAAAATATTAGGACAAGTTTTGGTGAATATCGATTAAGAGCATTTAAACAAACTAATAATGACCAGGTACATATTGCTCTTACCCTTGGAGACTGGAAATCATCTGAGACTATTTTAACTAGGATCAATTCATCTATGAATGATAATAATGTAACTAAGATCTTAAAAGGAACTAATGAGATTAAATATGATGAAATTTTTAAAAAAATAAATGATGAAGGTAAAGGAGCAATTATTTTTATCAACCAGAGTCAATCTCCAAAAAATATAATTGATAAGTTAAAGTCTTTAATTGAACCATCAGAAAAACCTAAAATTGACTTTAGAGACTTTGGAATAGGTGCTCAAATACTCCATGAAATTGGTATTTCAAAAATTAATTTACTTACTAATTCTAGACAAAAACCAAGAATAGGTTTATCTGGTTATGGACTAAGTATAGAAAATTATTCTAAGTATTAAATGTATCAAGCCATAGCTTAACTGCCATATATGACACCATAATTAGGAGTGTAATTCTAATTACCTTATCTCCCTTCTTTACAGACCATCTACTAGATAACCATGCTCCTACAACTGAACCCAGAACCATCCAAAAACCAACCATCCATAGTATTTTACCATCTAGAGCAAATATTAAAACTGCTGCTATAGAATATATAAATACTGAAAATGCTTTAACTGAATTTGTTCTTAATAAGTTCATTCTATTAATTTGTGTTAAAAGCAACATTATTACAATACCAACACCTGCTTGTAAAAAACCTCCATAAACTCCTATAAAGAAGAATCCAATTAGTCCTCCAATAAGATACTTACCTGACAGTCTCTCGGGAAGATCTAAGGAAGCAATTGATTTAGATCTAAATACAATTATAAGTCCAACTGAAATCATGATAATTGCAAGAAATCTCTTAAATGTATCACCATCAATATCAATAGCAATTCTTGCTCCTATGATAGCACCAAAGGTAGCTACTATTCCAAAATACAAACCCCATGGATGCGTTGTAATACCTTTACTTCTGTAACCATAACTTGCAACTAATGCAGCAGTTATTACCATAAGTCTGTTTGTACCATTAGCAGTAGCCTCATCAAGGCCTAAGAAAAGAATTAATACAGGAAGAGTAACAAGAGAACCACCACCTGCAAGTGTATTAACAACACCAGCAAAAAGACCGATACCAACTAAAATTAAAATTGAATTTATATCTAAAAGCATGATATAAATAACAAGATAATTCTTTTTTATTTACATAAAGTTTTAAATATTTTTTTATTATCAAAATCATGTATATTTGCAACTCAATTGGAGAAATGGCAGAGTGGTCGAATGCGGCAGTCTTGAAAACTGTTGAGGGTCACACCTCCGGGGGTTCGAATCCCTCTTTCTCCGCAAAACCTTGTGAGTAATATACTTTCAAGGTTTTTTTTATTATTTTAGAATCTAAGTATGAAAGTTAACTCTAAAAATATTGGCCTAATTTCAGGTCCTTTAGCATTCATTTTAGTATTGTTATTTTTTAAACCTGAAGGTTTAACTTCAGAGGCAAATGCAGTTTTAGCATCGACAATTTGGATAGCAATTTGGTGGATAACTGAAGCTATTCCTATTGCAGTTACTGCTCTTATTCCTATAGTATTATTCCCATTAACTGGAGGATTAGGACTTCCTGAAACAACAGCCTCTTTTGGTCATAAATATGTTTTTCTTTATGTGGGAGGATTTATTATTGCAATAGCAATTCAGAAATGGAACTTACATAAAAGAATTGCTCTTAACATAATAAACGTTATTGGAACTAGTGTAGTTAATATTATTCTTGGGTTTATGGTGGCAACTGCTTTTATGTCTATGTGGATATCTAACACTGCAACAGCTGTTATGATGCTGCCTATTGCTTTAGCGATTGTTTCGCAACTTAAAGACAATCCCGAAACAGATAAAAATGAAAATAAAATCTTTGGTAAAGCGTTAATGTTAGGTATTGCATATAGTGCTTCAATAGGAGGTGTTGCAACTTTAATTGGTACACCCCCTAATTTAGTTTTAGCCGGAGTAGTTCAAGAATCATTTGGATATGAAATAACTTTCGCTCAATGGTTTAAATTTGGTCTTCCTATCTCTATAATACTTCTATTTTTATGCTGGAAGTACTTAACAAGTATTGCATTTAGTTTTAAACAAAAAGCTTTTCCAGGAGGTCGAGCAGAAATATCAAAACAATTAAACAAGCTAGGTGTAATTTCCTATGAGGAGAAGCTAGTAGCAATAGTTTTTGCTTTAACAGCATTTGCGTGGGTTACAAGAGATAATCTTTTAAAACTAGTAGTTCCTGTTATTGATGATACAATTATAGCAATGATCAGTGCTGTTATAATTTTTCTACTACCAACAAAAAATAAAAAAAGAAAACTCCTTAGCTGGGAAGAGGCAGTTAAACTTCCATGGGGAATTTTACTATTATTTGGTGGGGGAATGGCCTTAGCAGCTGGATTTAAAGATAGCGGATTAGCGTTATGGATTGGTACACAAATGACTTTGTTAGATGGTGTTTCTCTTTTTCTATTAGTTTTCATTTTAATAGCATCTGTTAACTTCCTTACTGAGATAACATCTAATTTAGCAACCACTGCAATGCTATTACCTGTTTTATACCCTATGGCAATGACAATTGACGTTCATCCATTTATTTTAATGGTTTCTGCAACTGTAGCTGCTTCATGCGCATTTATGCTTCCCGTAGCCACTCCCCCTAATGCAGTAGTCTTTGGTTCAGGATATCTAAGAATTCCTGATATGGTTCGTGTTGGAATTTGGATGAATGTATTATCGATTTTACTATTAACCCTTTTTGTATATTTTATTCTTCCATATTTATGGGATTTTAACCCTATGAAGTATATAATACCAACAAAATAATATCATAGTTTTTATTAGCTTTATATATGAGGTTAGCTACACTTATCACAATATTGTTTTTTTTTGTTACTCCCATTTTTACTCAAGAAGGGTCAAAAATTGATTTAAAAAATGTAAATGTTGCTTCAGAAAGACTTCCTACAATTTTTCTTTTTGGAGATGAATACACAGTAAGAGATAGGAATGAGTTTTTATCTAGTTTATTAAAATCTCACTTTTACAGACCTGATTTAAAGATTGTAATTGACCTTGAAGAATTTATATCAAATAGAATCTTTAGTTTCAAGCATAATGGTGCTATTAAAATTAATGTTAATTCAAAAAGATTAAGAAGTCAAAATGCTTATAATGTTTTTACAGGCACAACCCAACAATATAAATCTAACAATAACGTTAGATTAACAAAGCTTATAAATAATATTAAAACTGTAAGGATTGATAGTAGCTTAGAAGGAGTAGTGTCAAGAAGAGCATTAAAAAACGAAATCTATGTTATACAGAGACAATTAGATAGTTTGAATGTTGAAATTAAAAATGATACAATAATTGTTGATAAAAGAAATGAAAAAGAACTAAGAAGACTTTTAAGAAAAAAAACTAAATTAAATAGAGAATTTGACAGGACACCTATTGTTGAAATCAATATTTTTACAAACTAACTATCTCAAATTTAATTTTATCTCCAGTTCTTAATTGTGCCAAATTATTTAAAGATTTTTCAGCTAATTGAAGAATTCTAGGATATCCCCCTGTTGTTTGACAGTCTCTATGAAGTATTATTATTTGTCCAGAAGGAGTTAATTGAACAGTCCCTGGTATAACTCCAGATGATATTATTGAATTAACACCAGCTTCTATTTTTTCCTTTAAATTATAAGCCATTCTATTATTTATACCGATTGAAAATTCTTGATTTTTAAGTTTATTAATAGACTCCTTATTAAGACAATTAAATTCTGGACCTCTAAATACTTTTATATTCTTATTCAACCTAAATTTTTGATCAATTGATTTATAAGTTAGATTTCTGTCATTTGCTTCAAATTTAACTTCATCACCCTTTTCAATTACACTAGAATCGCTTATCTGAGAATAGTATGATCTACTTCCAAGAACTTTATCTACTTTAATATCTCCTTTAATTGATATATAGCATCTAGAGCCAATAGATGAGTTATTTAATTTAAGTATATCTCCTTTATTTACCTCAACAGGGGTATATAAACTTATTCTACTTTCATTTAACATTGGATTAAAGTCAGAACCTGTAATACATATGAAAGTGGGTTTTTCAAACTTAATAGTAGGGCCAATAAGTGTAGCCTCTATTAAGGGATTATTTATAGGATTATCAATAATAAGATTTGCAATCTGAGCACTTTCCCTATCCATATAACCTGAATATGGAACTCCAATATTGCGATAACCAAATCTACCATCATCCTGAATTGTTGTGTAAAGTCCTTTTGAAATAAATTTGATCATAACTCTATTAATTTTGGTTTATCAAGTCTATTAATAGAAGATTTGTATTGAGATTTAGAAATTTCTACAAATTGTATCTTATCTCCTGGCCTACTAAAACATGGATGTTTAGAATTGAGATTAAAAAATTCTACTGGTGAATTACCAATAATATGCCATCCTCCTGGGCTTTGTCTAGGATATACACATGTTTGATCTAGAGCTAGACCAATTGAGCCTTTTCTGATATTTAATGAAGGTTTTTCTTTTCTTTCACAATGAAGTTTTTTATCAGTTTTACCCAGATACATGAATCCAGGCAAGAACCCCATTGAAAGGACATCATATGTTCTTGATAAATGAGCATCTATTATATCTCTTACTGAAATGTTGTTCAAATCAGATAGAAGATTAATATCAGTTGCAAATTCCAAATCATAGCAGACAGGTATTTCCCAGACTTTGATAGCTCTATCATAATTATTAATTTTTTCATAATCTATCAATTTTATTTTGTCAACTATTTCATCAATTGAAGTTCTATTTAAGTCAATTATTATCAGAATAGATTTTATTGATTGTACACAATCTTTAATATCATCTTTACATAAACTCAAAATTTCAGTTTTATATGAGGAAATCAAACTTGTTAAACTTGAATTAAGTTCGTCTTTCCATGAAACTAATATTGAGTTTTCATTGAGAATAAAAAATTCCATTACTTTTTGTTTTTAAAGGCTTTATTAATCTCTTTAAGAATTTCAATAGAATTATCAGTATCAGAATGAATACATATTGTATCTGCTTTAATTGATTTGTATACACCATTTATCGACTTAATCTTTTTTGAATCAATAATACTAGCAATTTGGTTTATAACTGATTTAGGATTATTAATCAAGGCACCTTTTTCATTCCTGGATACTAGAGTCAGATTATCATTATAAGCTCTATCACCAAATGCCTCATACATTATTTTAAATCCTTTTTCTAAAGCAGATTTTTCAATTTCTGAATTATATGGTAAATATATAAAACACTCTTCCTTATAACCAACAATGGTGTCTAAATAAAAGTCAGATAAATCCTTATCACTAAACATTTCATTGTAAAGAGCACCATGAGCTTTAATGTGATGAAGTTTTTTTCCATATGATATAGCAATTGAATTAAGTGTTTCAATCTGATCTATTAAACTGTAATAAAGATCTGATCTTGAAATATCAATTTTTTTTCTTCCAAAGCTTTCCTTATCTGGATAAGATGGGTGTGCACCAATTTCAACATCATTCTTTATTGAAATTTCCACACATTCAATCATACTTTGAGAATCTCCTGCGTGACCTCCACATGCAATATTACATGAGTTGATAAGAGGCATTATTAAATACTCATTATTAAGTCCTTCCCCAAGATCACAATTAATATTCATCATTGGAAAATTAAAATTAGTCCTCTAATTCCTAGAGTTATTGTAATTATTATGATTATAATTCCAAATATATTTTGATATCTATATCCATACTCTTTTGCAATTATACTATTATTGTTTACTAACCATAATAAAATAATTGCAATTATCGGAAGAAGTAAACTATTAGAAAATTGAGCAAACTTTATTATTTCTATTGGGTTTAGCTCAATCAAAGAAATTACTACTCCGAAAATTAAAACAATCATCCATACAAGTCTAAATTTGAGAGATTTCATTGAATCTTTCCAGCCAAAACAACTTTTTGCTACATATGCTGCTGCTAAAGGAGCAGTAATTGAAGATGTTATACCTGATGCAAATAGACCAATTCCAAGAAAATAAATTGCAAATTTTCCATATAATGGCTCCAGACCCCTTGCTAAATCAATTACACTTTTAACATCCTGAGTATTTACAGATGCTGCTGTAACAATTATTGAAAGAGAAACAATACCACCTAAGAAAATTGATATAAAACTTTCAATTCTTGCTGTTTTAAGTTTTTTAATTGAATTCCATTTCTCAGTTACTAATGATGAATGTAAAAAAATGTTATATGGGACAACAGTTGTTCCTATTAACCCTAATACTATCAAAATACTATCTTGATCAAAACTAGGAATAAACATACCCTCAATTAAAGATTTTAAATTAGGCTTTGTAATTATCGCAGTTATTAAAAAAGAAACACTCATTGTTAAAACCAAAAAAATCAGAGATTTCTCTATTAATTTATAGTTTCCTTGAAACAGAATTACAAATGCCACTATTCCAATGAAGAAAGGGATATAGCTAATTGAATCATTGTTAATTATTCCTGATATACCTAATGATGCTCCTGTGATATTTCCAGCTTCATATGCAGCATTTCCAATTAGTATGGATGAGATTATAAGTACTATCAAGAATTTATTAAGATAAATCGACTTTATTGATTTACTTATAACTTCCGCTACATTCATCTTTGTTACTAATCCTACTCTTAGGGATAGCTCCTGAAGAAATATGGTAGCAAAAATTGATAGAACTAATGCCCATATCAAAGAAAAGCCGTAGGATACACCTGCAATGGTGCAAAGAGTTACAGTTCCAGGTCCAATAAATGCTGCAGCAATTAATATTCCTGGCCCTATTTCTCTTATCCATTTCATTAAGGCACTCTTATCTTGTCACCGAGTAAAATTGCATTTAGAAATAATCTATTAGTTCCATACCATGATCCTCTAAAATTAGGATTATTAGAAAATAGAATTGCCCTTCCTGAACCAATTTTTGATACAAGTAATGAAACTGTTTTATCAATCTTTTTAGCGTTATTTTCAGTAATAAAACCATCAATTAATGGATTAGGGGTATATCTAACTACTGATGAATATTCATTTTTAGATGGTTTAATCCAAACAGTATTATTTTTATAAACAGGTACAATTGGATCTTCATATCCAAAACCTAATGGATGAGATATATCAATTTGAGCATTCAAAATTATTCCACCAATTTGCTCTTTACCTCTATTATCAGAGGCATCAATGTATGACTTAAATTCATTTTGAATATTACTTTTTTCAGTCTTATATAACTCTTCATTTACAATTTTTGAATCAATTAAAAATTTAGACCCTGTACCAATTGAAATAATAGTATTACCTCTGCTTACCCAATTTTTAATTTTATTTATCTGTGATTCATTAAAATTGTAATTACCTGAAACAATAACCATTGAAGTATAGTCATCAAGATTAACTCTATTAAAATTTCTAATAGGAATTTTTGTGATTGGCATTCCTACCCTTTGGTCTAAAAGGTGCCAAACTTCACCTGCTTCATATGCTCTAACTCCAGTTCCAATTAACATCATTGTTTTTTGTTTCTTAAGTGGAACTACGAATCTACTTCCCAGATCTATTCCCTCGGAACTAAGTCCTGAAGAGACTGAAAAAATATCAATCTTGAATTCATTTTGAATTTTTTGAAGACTTTCAAATAATTTATTTGAGTTAATCTTTTGAAGACTTACAGGAATAATAAGTGATCCATAATCGAATGATTTTAATCCCTGAGAGGTATTTATCTTAAAAGGTTTAAAGGAAGTAGAAACTAATATATCATTATCTAATAATTTATTTATAACTGCAGGAATATTATAATCTACCGAATTAATTATATAACTATACTCAGCTTTACTGACTTGATTAGTATTAAAAATATCATCTAAACCTTTAACTTGATTACCCTTCATTTCTCTTAATGCAGGAGAATAATCAATATCATAGAAATTAGCAATTGACCATGATGATGCATCATAAAAAACACTATCTCTAAATTCAGTATTTGTCTCAAAGATTGATCTAATAGTCCTATAGTTTTTTTGTTTAGTTGGAACAAAAAAGTCATTACCATTTCTTGTGACCTTTAAATCATGTATTAAAAGTTTGTCAATAAATGCTTTAGTCTTATTTCTATCCTTACCTAGTGTAAATGAATAACCTTTTATTCTCTTTTTATCTGCATCGGTTAATGCTGATGCAAAAAATCTTTGCTGATATTCCATTAATTCACCTTTCATAGCAACAGAAGCTTTAATAGTAGTCATTCCTGATACATATTGGTTTCTAATTGTAAATGGAAAAGTAATTTCTCCAAATTGTGTTTTTTGTTTGTGCCCTCTTGAACTAGCTTGTTCAAATAGCATCCCTATACCTCCAAGAAGATCTGCATAAGAAGAGTGATAGCCAGGGTATGTCTTATCAAATGCTTCTTTAGAAAAGTACATTGAACCTATTTCATCTAGTCCTTTTGCGAAGAATGAACCAAATAAAGTCTCAAAATATTCATAGTTCTCTTGAGGTATTATTGGGTCTTTTGCAGCATGTGTCTTCCAAGGCACAAAAAAATATGTGCTATTAGTTCCCATCTCATGAAAATCCATAGTTACATTCGGGTACCAATTATGATGAAAATTAATTTTACCTCTTGTTTCTGGGTGAATTCCCAACAGAACATCTCTATTTAAATCAAACCAATAATGATTTGTTCTACCACCAGGCCAATATTCATTGTGCTCAGCATCTTGTGGGTCGTCAACAAGAGGTGAACCTTTGTAACTATTAACCCATTGAGTATGTCTATCCCTACCATCTGGATTTATAGTAGGATCAATCAAAACTATTGAATTGTCAAGATAGTCTTGAATTTCTTGAGATTTAGATGCAACTAAAGTATAGGCAGTAAGCATTGCAGCTTCTGAGCTAGACGGCTCATTACCATGAACATTATAACCTAAATTAATTATCACAGGAAAATTATCTGGCTTTTGTGAATCTATATAGCCTTCATATTCTGGCTTTAAGTATGAAATATGACTTTTTCTAATTTCCTCAAGATTTTCAATTTTCTCTGGTGAACTTAATATTAGATAAATTAATTTACGCCCCTCATGGGAAGTTGCATATTGAAACATATCTGCTTTATCAGATGTTTCAGATAAATATTCCATGTATGACACAATTAAGTCATGTCTTGTATGCATTTCCCCAATTGGATATCCAAGAAACTTCTCGGGAGACATAATATCATTATCAAAAGGGGCATATTTAGAAAAATAGTAATCTTGTGAAAAGATTGAACTGATAAATAATAGGTTAAGTAGTATAATTTTTTTCATAATTTATTTTTTAGTACCTGGAAGAGAATTTGGATATTCCTCATGCCAATCAAAATTTTTTGCTTTTTGTTTTGTAGGATAGATCTCATCAAGATTATCCGCATCATATAGTTTTCCATTTTTCATTACCATTTCAACTGAGTTTGTATTTCTGATGTCAATTAAAGGATCTTTCCCAAGAATTACAATATCAGCAAGTTTTCCCTCTTCTAAAGATCCAAGTTGTTTGTCAAGTCCTATTGCATATGCACCTTGAATTGTTGAAACCTTTAACATGTCGTGATTTGATATTCCACCAGTAGCCATACTCCATAGCTCCCAATGATATCCTAGACCTTGAAGCTGACCATGCGATCCAACACCTGCAATACCTCCTGCTTCAACCAAATCTTTAACAAACTCACTCAATTCAGGAAATGTATATTCTTCTTCCATGAACCATCCCACATTTCTTCTACGAGTCAATGATTCAAGTTCATTTTTGGGAGTAAAGAAATTTAACTTTTCATCTCCATTTACATTCTCTGTTGAATAGTAAAAATTTTCAGCCCAAGGACCACCATAAGTTACCAGCAGTGTTGGAGTGTAAGCCTTTTTTGAAAATGCCGTAAATTCAATTAAATCTTTGAATGCTGGATATATTGGATGGTTATGCTCTTGACCTGGATACCCGTCAATAGTCTCTGCAATATTCAATCTTAGATTCAAACTTCCCTCGGTTGTTGGCATTATTTTTTGTTCTTTAGAAGCCATTAAAATCCATTGACGTTGCTGTCTGTTTCCAGCAACATACATTTTGATTGTTTTAGTGTTATAATATTTTGAGTACTGCTTAATAACATTTCTTGCATCATCTAAACTCTTTATGTTATATCTTGAGTAAAGAACACCAGGCCCAGTTGAGTATATTCTAGGACCTAGAATTTTTCCAGAATCAACCATGTCACTATAAGTCAAAACATCAGTAGATGAGGTTTGCGGATCTCTTGTTGTAGTTACACCGTATGCTAAATTGGCAGCATAAGAGAATGGCTGGTATTTATGGAGACCCCACCTTGGCCACATATGAGCATGTGTATCAATGAAGCCTGGCATAATAGTCTTTCCTTCCATGTCCATAATCTTAACATTATCATCAACAGTAATTTCACCCGAGCTTACTTTTTCAATTCTATTATTGTTAATTAGAATTGATCCATTTTCATAGATGTCATCACCATTCATAGTAATAATTTTGGCATTCTTAAGTAAAATTGAGCTGTTTGGAATATCTCTCTTTACTTTTACAATAATTTCTGACTCATAAGGTGTAAACTCTTCTTCTTCTTCTTCTTCTTCTTCTTCTTCTTCTTCTTCTTCTTCTTCTTCTTCATTTTTTTTGTTTTTTCTATCTTTTTGCTCATCGAATAGATCAGCTTCACTTAGATTATACGAAAAAAATGACTTTCCAAGAGACCAGTAGATGATATCAGAATAAGTACCCCATGAAGGAAATTCGCCTCCTATTTTAGTCAACTTTCTTGCAGGAAAAGATGAAGAATCAGGATTTGAAAGTGATATTTTTAGAGATTCTAAACCAGAGTATGGAATTACGAAACTATATAAATTATTGTTGATTTTAGCAAGACCTTTATCACCATTAGGTGAAATCATAATCAGACTTGCATTTGATGGATTTGTCCTATCACCTGAACCATAAGGTGTGGATCCAGTTACTTTAACTATTTTCTTTTCATCTGTTCCATCCCATTTTATTGATACAAGGCCATTACTGTAATTAAATAAATAAATCCTTTCTTTACCTTTTACAAAATGTGGGTAGGATCTCCCTTTTGATTCTGCAATAGTGTTCATTCTTCCACCATTTGAAGAAATCCACATTATTTTTTCATTAGATTTAAATGCACCTGGTCCATAGCTTTCTCTATAACTTCTTTCATCACCAAGAAGAAATACAATTCGATTTCCATCAGGATTCCAGTTTGGATGTGTAAATACTCCAGGCTTTTTTCCATACTCATTTCCAGTTAAAAGTATTGGATCTCGTTTACCATCAGCTCTAACTTTATAAATTGCTCCACCATCACTATTGCTCCAGGTTACAAAGACAATTTCATTTCCATCAGGACTCCACTTTGGCATAGCCTCAGTAGTCTCATCTCTAAAACTTGTAAGCCTTATCATCTCTTTTGAATCAAGGTTCATTTTATATAACTTATTCAGGGCTGTAAACACGATATTTTTTTTATCTGGAGAAACACTTAAATCTCTAATTTGATTTATAATCATTTCACTATCGTCTGAGATATCGTAATCAAATTTTAATTCAGGACCAAGCTCAACTGTTTCCTTTACTTGAAATGGTATTATAGATGATTCTCCACCATCTATTGGTATCTTGTTTATCTTACCTCCATAAAAAACTATTAAATTTTTGCTATCGGGAGTAAATGACATATTAGGAAGAACACCCATTGTTGCTTGTGACTCTTGATCATCTTTTTGAACAGGATAGGCAAGCCATCTTTCATTACCAGTTTGAAGATCTCTTATTCTTAATGCAGTCTTATCTTCAAATCTTGTACCAAAAACAAGCCATTTACCATCGGGAGACAAAGTTGGAGTAAAAGCAGATCCAAATCTTGAAGTTTCTCTTTTAATATTTCCAGTTTCTCTGTCATACTTAGAAATTTGATATTGCGGAAACCTTGCATTGTATTGCCATGAATTTGTTCTATGCGCATACCATATATACCTATCATCATGACCTACCTCAGGTTGAACTATTTTGATAGATGAGGGTTCACTTATTAGTTTTACACCACTACCTCCATCTTTGTGATACATGTGAAGCTTTAAATTTCTTCTTCCTGTAGCAGCTATTATATAGTTTCCATCCTTTGACCAGTCTGCAAAAGCTGTCTGATTATTTTTTTGTTTGGTTACCTGAGTCGAATCGTTAGATTTTAGATCTCTAATCCATATGTTATTACCACCACTTTTATCACTTACATAAACAATTGAATTTCCATCAGGAGAAAATCTAGGTTGAGAATCAAATGCCATTCCTTTTGTAATTCTAGTTGCCAGTCCACCAGAGATTGGTAATGAATATATATCTCCGAGCATATCAAATACAATTGTTTTTCCGTCAGGGCTAACATCAAGTGACATCCAAGTTCCTTCATCTGTATCTAAGTCAAAAAACCTTTCTGCTTTGATCGGAAGATTTTTATATTTTTTCTCCTCTTTTTTAGCAACATCTTTTTTCTCTTCCTGAGCAAATGAAAAACTTCCAAGTATGATGAAAGCTAAAGTTGTAAATAATAATCTTTTCATAATTCTAGTTTTTTATAAATATATTGATTTTGAATTCTTTTAACACTTGAAATATAATCATTTAGTTATATTTGGAGCAATAAAAAATTTATCAAAATGAAAAATCGTATCACTCTTTTATTTTTACTATTTGCATTTAATTTGGCTTTTCCTCAAGGTAAACTTCAAACAATAAATCAAATAATTTCAGAAGCAGAAAATAATTCTCAACTTGAAACTTTAGCACATGAGCTAATGGATCAGATTGGACCTAGACTTACAGGGACCCCTCAAATGCAATTAGCACATGATTGGGTAGTTAATACATATGCTAAGTGGGACATAAATGCAAAAAATGAACAATTTGGTCAGTGGAGAGCATGGGAAAGAGGGATAAGTCACATGGATATGATGACTCCTTGGGTGAAATCCTTAGAAGGGCAACAGTTATCTTGGAGTGCTAGCACGAAAAAAAATGGAGTTTTAGCTGAAGCAGTGTTAATACCCTATGAATCAAAAGAAGTTTTTGATGACTGGTTAAAAACAATTAAAGGTAAACATATTTTACTATCCGAAACAGACATCTCGGGAAGACCAGATTATGATTTAGAGAGGTGGGCAAAAGAGAGCACATTGGAAGAGATCAGAAGATATAGAATTAGTGCTAGAAGTAGATATGTTAGGAATCAAAGAAAGACAGGATATAGCAGACAGGATATGATTAAAGCAATTGAAGACGCTAAGCCTGCTTCAATACTAACTAGTAACTGGAGAGGTGGATTTGGTACTAACACAATTTTTAGTCCTGGATATTATGGAATTAGCCCAAAAACTCCTACTGTTGATCTTAGTATGGAAGATTATGGCCTTTTATATAGACTAGCTCAAAGCAATCAAAAACCAACACTGAATGTTAACGTGCAATCAAAAGAATTAGGAAAGGTTCCAACATATAATTCCATAGCTAGAATTGAAGGTGTAGAAAAACCAAACGAGTATATAATTCTATCTGCACATTTAGATACTACAGGTGGTGGAACTGGGGCAACTGACAATGGAACTGGAACTATTGTAATGATGGAAGCAATGAGAATTTTAAAGAAGATTTACCCAAATCCCAAAAGAACTATAATTGCTGGTCATTGGGGTGCTGAGGAGCAAGGTCTAAATGGATCAAGTGCATTCGTAGAGGATAATCCTGAAATTGTAAATAATCTTCAAGCTCTCTTTAATCAAGATAATGGGACTGGTAGAACTGTTCAGATAAGTGGTCACGGGTTTACTGAGGCATATAGATTTATTGGGGATTGGCTTCAATATGTTCCATCTGAGATAAGAGATGAAATTGAAACAGATTTTCCTGGAGTTCCAATTCCATTATTTCAAAAGGAATCTAACGGAAGAATGGTTAGAGCTGGAGGTTCATCTGATTGGAGAAATTTTGTTTCTTCAGGTGTTCCAGGTTTCAATCTTACTTCATTAGATTTTTCTTATGGAGGAAAAAGTAAGTATTTTTATACCTGGCATACAAACAGAGACACTTATGATAAAATTGTGTTTGATGATGTTAGAGATAATGCAATTCTTGTAGCTATATTGACATACCTTGCAAGTGAAGAAGATGAATTAATGCCAAGAGATAGAAGAGTACTTCCTATTAATCCTTTAACTGGAGAAAGAGGAAAATGGCCTTCTCTTAGGATTCCTAATAGAGACGGATCTGAAGATAATTAGTATGGAAAACTTATTATTGCTATTTGAAAATATTTCACCAGTTAATAGAGCAATAATAATTGTTTCTGGTATTACCTTTTTTTGGGTAATTGAAGGTATTGTTCCTTTTAAATTTCTCAACTATAAGAAATGGATTCATTCAATTCCAAATTTTCTATTAACTCTAACAACAATAATTGTAAATTTTTTCTTTGCATTTTTACTAGTTTTTGCCTCTGATTGGTCAAATGAAAATAGTTTTGGAATTATACATTTTATAAACTCATCTACATTAGTAAGTGTAATTATTGGATTGTTATTACTTGATTTAATTGGAGCATATCTACCTCATCTAGTTCAACATAAGGTTAAATTATTGTGGCATATACATATTGTTCATCACACTGATCATAAAGTTGACACAACAACTGCAAACAGACATCATCCATTAGAAAGTGTCGTAAGATTTATTTTTACATTTATTGGAATATTTGTATCAGGAGCTCCTATTGGCCTTGTTCTTCTATATCAATCTATCTCAGTTCTTGCTTCTCAATTTAATCATGCTAATATTCAAATCTCTAATAGGTTTGATAATATTTTAAGCTATGTGATAGTGTCTCCAAATATGCATAAGGTTCATCATCACTTTGAATTGCCATATACAGATTCAAACTATGGAAATATTTTTTCTATTTGGGATAGAATTTTTGGAACCTATATGGAATTAGACAAGAGTAAAATAAAATATGGAGTAGATACTGATCTTGACGAGAAGTTAAATTCTAAATTTATTAGCCTGCTGGAGAGGCCATTTAAAAAATGGTATAAATATTTTAGCTGATTTCTTTAATTTTTTTAGCTAAAGAATCTATTTGCGTGAATGTTAACTCTTCTCCTTTTGACATATCCTTAACTTTAAAAATATCTTTCTTTAATTCATCATCACCAATAATTACAACAAAGTCAATTCCTTTTTTATTGGCGTAGTCTAATTGCTTTTTAATTTTAACATCAACAGGATAAATTTCGCAAACAATACCATCTTTCCTTAACTGATTTACAGAGTCAATAAAATTCGATATTTTATCAGTCCCAAAATTTAAAAATAAAAATGACTTAGATGAGTCTAATAGATTAGGAAAAAGATTAAGCTCCTCAAGAATTAAAAAAATCCTATCAAAACCAAAAGATATACCAAAACCACTTAATTTAGGATTATTCTTCTGGACTAGATCGTCATATCTACCTCCTCCCCCAATAGAGCCTAAGCTGAAGTCTTTGGGAGAGGAAACTTCAACGATAGTCCCGGTATAATACCCCAAACCTCTTGCTAGAGATAAATCAAATTCAATCTCAATATTGTTTAACTTAAATTGATTACAAGTATTAATTATTTCTTCAATTGAATCAATTGAATTAGAAGGAATATTTTTACTATTGAACTCCTTTCTGACTATATCAATTTTACTTTTATTAGAACCCTTGATATTAAGGAAAAAGATAAGTTTATCTATTGACTCAGTTTTCATACCTTTTTTAGATAATTCATCCACTACTCCATCAATCCCAATTTTATCGGACTTATCTAGTGTTGAAGAGATTTCAGATAAGCTTTCAAGATTCATTATCTTCGATATACCTTCTAAAATTTCTCTATTATTTATTCTAAGAACTAGTTTTGGTAATCCAAGATTTTCAAAAACATGGTCATATACTTTAATACACTCAACCTCGTTTAAAAAGTTTTTTTCTCCAATTATATCAACGTCGCACTGAAGAAATTCTCTATATCTACCTTTTTGAGGTCTATCTGCTCTCCAAACTAATTGAGTTTGAAATCTTTTAAATGGTAGAGTAATTTCATTTAAGTTTTGTTGCACAAACCTAGACAAAGGTACTGTAAGATCGTACCTAAGGGCCTTATCACTTATAGAATTAGCAAACTTGGATAGCTTTCCATCATTAAGTGAGCTTATATCTGCTTTTTTTACTTTTTCACCAGAGGATAAAATCTTAAACATTAAAGAATCCTCTTCATCTCCATATTTATCTGTAAGTGTGGATAAATTTTCAAATGAAGGTGTCTGTATCTCCTGGAAATTAAATGATTTGAAACTGTCTCTTAGAACTTTTAAAAGGTAATTTCTTTTTTTTAATTCTAGTGAAGAAAAATCTCTTGTTCCCTTTGGTGTATTAAGTTTTTGAGACATCAAAAATTTATTTGATAATCAAGTGAACAATAAAGTTATGAAATTATTTCTTTTCGGCTAGAAGCTCGAAATTTAATTGAGTAGAAACTTCTCTATGAAGCCTTATAGATGCCTGATATTTTCCTATTCTTTTAATGGATTTACCTGGAATTGAAATATTTTCTTTTTCTACTTCAATTTTTTTACCAACTAAGCCTTTAGCAACATCAGCGTTAGATATTGAACCAAAAAGTTTTCCGTCTGGACCAACTTTTGCAGAGATCTTAAGATCAAGTTTAGAAATTTTTGCAGCTAACTTCTCAGCATCGTCAATTATAGACTTTTCCTTAAAAGCTTTTTGTTTTAAATTTTCAGCTAAAACTTTTTTGGCAGACTCAGTTGCTAAAACAGCTTTTCCTGTTGGTATAAGAAAGTTTCTACCATATCCAGCCTTAACTATTACAATTTCATCTTTAAAACCTACGTTAGCAACGTTCTCTTTTAGTATAATCTCCATAATTATTTTAATAAGTCTCCAACATATGGCAATAAAGCTAAGTGTCTAGCTCTCTTTACTGCTGTAGCAACTTTTCTTTGATATTTTAGTGAAGTACCTGTTAACCTTCTTGGCAAAATTTTTCCCTGCTCATTAATGAATCTGTTTAAAAAATCTGGATCTTTATAATCAACATATTTAATACCTGATCTTCTAAACATGCAATATTTCTTTGCTTTAGAAGTATTGATATCTAAAGGAGAAAGATATCTAATCTCACCCTCATTTTTAATTTTTGATTGCTCATCAATGCCTGCCATAATTAACTAGCTTTTTTTGTATTTCTATTTCTTCTTTTTTCTGCCCACTCAATAGCATCTTTTTCAAGAGTCACTGTTAAGTATCTCATAATGGTTTCATCTCTTTTAAACTCAACTTCTAGAGATGAGACAGTATCTGCAGGAGCAGTATACTCAATAAGATTATAAAATCCACTGTTTTTATTTTGAATAGTATATGATAACTTTTTTAAACCCCAAATTTCTTTACTTACAATCTTAGCACCATTAGACTTTAAATACTTCTCGTATTTGTCTACTGCTTTTTCAACTTGCTCCTCAGAAAGTGCAGGGTTTAAAATAAATACTGTTTCGTAGTTTTTCATCTTAAAATCTTAGGCCGCAAAATTAGGTTTTTATATAATATCTGCCAAATTTATTTTAAGTAAACTATATTCTAATTAGGATCAACATCTACGATGACTTTTACACTTCTATATTTTGATATTGAATCAAAACTTTTCATTATTAATTGAAATTTACTTCTAAACGTATTTAGGTCCTTTAAATCTGTAAGTTTTACCAAAAATTCTTTATGATATTTATTTTTAATTCTTGAGATTTCAGGGTATACAGGCCCTAATACTAAACCTTTAAAATTTGCTCTAATAGCTTTGTTTATCCAATCAGAAGAACTATTTAATTTATCAAAACTTTTGTCTTTCATAGTTATCCTAATAAGTCTTACAAAAGGTGGGTATTTGTAATCCTCTCTTTCAATAAGTTGTTTAGCATACATTTTATCGAAATCGTTATTTATTACATTTATAATAATTGGATGATCTGGCTGATATGTCTGTAAATACACACTACCCCTTTCACCTGACCTTCCTGATCTTCCAGCAACTTGAGTTAAAACTTGAAAAGCTTTTTCATGTGCTCTAAAATCTGGAAAATTCAAAAAATGATCAGTATTAATTACTCCTACAAGACCTACGTTTTTAAAGTCTAAACCTTTAGTTATCATCTGCGTACCAATTAAAATATCGATTTCATGATCAGCAAATGAATTAATTATTTTATCAAATGCCCATTTACCTCTAGTTGTATCCCAATCCATTCTACTTACATTTAAATTAGGAAAAATTTCTTTTACAACTTCTTCTATTTGTTGAGTTCCATCTCCTCTATAACCCATTGTTTGCATTCCACAAGAATTACACTTTATCTCTGCTTTTAATTGAAATCCACAATAGTGGCATCTTAATGTATTTGAGTGTAAATGATATGTTAAAGTAACATCACAATTATCACACATAATATTATGACCACAAGAACCACACTGCCATTGGGGGGAATATCCTCTTCTATTTCTAAATAGAATAACTTGTTTTCCTTTATCTGCTGCTTTATTTATTTCATCAACCAATTTTTTGGAAAATATAGAACTTAATTCATGTTTAGGTTCAGATTTCATATCAATTGTATGGATAAAAGGCATCTCTATATTTCCATATCTTTCTTTTATTTCAACAAAACCATATTTATTATTTCTAGCATTGTAAGTTGATTCAATTGAAGGAGTAGCTGAGCCTAAAATAATTTTAGTTTTAAAAATTTTGGATAAATATATAGCTGAATCTCTTGCATTATATCTAGGTGAAGGCTCTTGCTGTTTATATGAAACTTCATGTTCCTCGTCAACAATAATAAGACCTAAATCGTCAAATGGAAGAAACACAGATGACCGAGCACCAATTACTAACTGTGAATTCTCTTTATTATTACTTATACTTTCCCAAACTTCAGTTCTTTCATTAAGAGAGTATCTTGAATGGTAAACAGATATTTTATTAGCAAAATGATTTCTTAATTTTTGAATTATCTGGGTTGTTAAGGAAATCTCAGGTAATAGATAAAGTACTTGCTTACCATGTTTCAAGTATTTCTCAATGAGCTTTATATATATTTCAGTTTTTCCAGAAGAAGTAACACCGTGAAGAAGAATAATATCTTTTTCCTTAAGTTGTTTATTCAATTTAGATAAAACATCTTTTTGGAGTTTAGTTAATAAATTGGAAGAATCAATATTTACTTCTCTAATATGATTTCTATCAATCTTTATTTTTTTTATAGTTATAAAACCCTTTTTCTCAAGACTTTTAAGAGTGGTGTCTGAGAATTTAATAGTCTTTTTTAGATCCTTAATAATTAAATAGTCCTTAGATTGAATCATACTAATAATAGACAATAAAAGCTCTTTTTGTTTAGGTGTACTCTTTAATAGATCTAAAGAATCTTTTATGTTTATTTCATCAATTAATCTTCTTTCAAGAAATATTACATTTAAAAGTTTTGGCCTGTACTTTTCCTTTAGCTCGTAGTTTAATTCAACATACCCGTTTAATATCATCTTTTGAATAATTGGGTATGGATTTTTTTTATTTAAAATTTCAGAAATATCATTTAGCTTAAGATTTTGAAAATCAAGTGCATCATATATCAAATATTCTTCATCTGACATTTTATTAGCAACATCATCAGATATCTCTTTTTTTATAATTAAACTATCACTCTCAAGGAGGAAGGTAGAGGGTACTGCAGCTTTCATAACATCACCAATTGGCACGAAATAGTATCTTGAAATCCAATTCCAAAAATCTATTTGATTTTGTGATACTAGGCTCTTATCTCCATATATAAATTCAATTGGTTTAGTTTCATATGATTCAGGTTTATTGTTATGTATTTCATTTACTATACCAGTGTAAATTTTTCTTTTTCCAAAATTTACAGCAACCCTAAAGCCAATCTCTAATTTGTTAAATTCATCTTGCGATAATTCATATGTAAAAGTGCCCTTTAGTGGAAGAGGGAGTATAACATCTACATAGTAATTCATGCTTAATTATAATTTATTCTTTCTAATTTAGCAATTAGCCTGATGAAAAAGTTTTTTTTAATTATAATTCTTTTAATTTCTTCTTTAGCTTACTCTCAAGATCAAACTGATGTAGTTAAGGGAAGAGTTCAAAGTGAAACTTCTGAGTCAATTCTTCAAAACGTTCACGTTCTTAATCTAACTAAGGTTAAAGGAACTATTACAAACTCTTCAGGAGAATTTGAAATACAGGCAAAGGTTAACGATACTCTTTATTTTTCCTACATAGGATATAAACCTTTAAAAATAGTGGTAACTAATGATCTAGTAAGATTTGAGGATAACACTATCGAATTAACAGAACTTGCTTTTGCACTGGAAGAAGTAATAATAAAACCTTATCAATTAACTGGTTATCTAGAAATTGATGTAAAGAATGCACCTGTAAATACATCAACAAGATATAGAATTATAGGTCTAAATTTAGGATATGAGGCAGGAAGAAGGTCAAGATCAGGGATATCAAAAGTGATTGGCGCAATATTTAATCCAGCAGATTTTCTGAATAATTTATTCAAAAAAAAATCTTCGCAAATGGATAAGTTAAGGCTAATGAGGGAGGATGAAGAGATAAAGAACTTATTATCAACTAAGTTTGATAGAGAAGTACTTGTTCAATTACTTGCAGTTGAAAAAATTGATATAGACGAAATTTTAAGAAACTGTAATTTTTCTGACACTTTTATACAACAAGCAAATGACCTTCAAATAATGGAAGCTATTAATGAGTGTTATGATGAATACAAGCTTCTTGAATTTTAATATACTATTCAGTTAGCTTATCTTTGCCAGATGAATGAAAAAAATTTGGAGGCCATATCTCCTATTGATGGAAGATATTTTGATAAGACTGAAAAACTAAAAAAATATTTTAGCGAAAAGGCTCTAATTTATTATAGACTTAAAGTTGAAGTCGAATACTTTATAGCATTGTGTGAAGCTCAGATTCCTCAATTAAGTAATTTCAATCATACAAAATTTAAAGATTTAAGGAAAATTTATCTTGATTTCACAATTGATGATGCAATAGAGATTAAGAAGATTGAGAAGTCCACTAATCATGATGTTAAAGCAGTTGAATATTTCATTAAACAAAAATTTGATAAAATTGGTATATCTGAGTATAAGGAGTTCATTCACTTTGGACTTACATCTCAGGATATAAACAATACAGCCATTCCTTTATCAATAAAAGATTTCATAAATGAGGTATATCTAATTAAAATTGAAGAGTTATTAAATTCAATCGAGGATAAATGCAATGATTATAAGGATATAACAATAATATCAAGGACACATGGTCAGCCTGCATCTCCTACTAAACTTGGCAAAGAGTTTAAAGTATTTTGGACAAGGATCCATGAACAGTTGAAGAGCTTGAAAAAAATACCAAATTCTGCCAAATTTTCTGGAGCAGTTGGTAATTTTAATGCCCATAAAGTTGCCTATCCAAAAATTAATTGGAAGAATTTCGGCCTAGATTTTGTTGAAAATAAACTTGGGTTAAATTATTCCTATCCGACTACACAGATTGAACACTATGATTCATTTGCTTCACTATCAGATAATTGTAAAAGAATTAACAATATTTTGTTAGATATGTGTATTGATATATGGACCTACATTTCGCATGATTATTTTAATCAAAAAATTGTTAAGAATGAGGTAGGATCGTCTGCAATGCCTCATAAAGTTAATCCTATTGATTTTGAAAACGCTGAAGGTAATTTAGGGATAGCAAACTCAACATTTAGTTTCTTTTCTAATAAATTAACTAAATCAAGGCTTCAGAGGGATCTATCTGATAGTACTGTACTTAGAAATATTGGAGTACCATTTAGTCATACTTTAATCTCTTTTGAATCAATTCTGAAAGGGTTAAGTAAAATTTATGTAAATGAGAGTAAGATTAACAATGATATTGAAGATAATTGGATAGTAGTTTCAGAGGCAATTCAAACAATCTTAAGAAGAGAGGGTTACCCAGAGCCCTATGAAGTAATGAAGGAGCTTACAAGAAATAATGAGAAAATAGATAAATCAAAACTTCATAATTTTATTGATACTTTGAATGTTGATCAGGCTATTAAAAAAGAGTTAAAAAAAATAACTCCGTATAATTATACTGGTATATAATCTTAAGTTTAATCATGAAAAAATTAAGTTTATTACTTCTCTCTTTACTTTTATTGATTGTTGGTTGTAAAAAAGCTGATGATAACGATGATCCAAATATTATAAGACTTGAGACTGATCTAGAAGTCAGTGATTTTATATGGAGAGGTTTAAATCAGTATTATTATTGGCAAGAAAGTGTTTCAAATTTATCTGATTCAAAATTAGATAATGAGTCTGAATATGCATACTATTTGAGTCAAAATTCAGATCCTGACTCTTTTTTTAATTCACTTTTACATCCTGATGACAGGTTTAGTTGGATAGTTGACGATTATGTAGATTTAGAGAACATGCTTCAAGGTATTGCAGATTCTGACGGAATGGAGTTTGGATTGTATGTAGAGTGCAACGATCAAAACGTTTTTGGATTTGTTAGGTATGTTCATGAAAATTCTTATGCTGAATCAAAAGGTGTAAAAAGGGGTATGCTTTTTAGTGAGATAAATGGAAATAGATTAACTCGAGATAATTATAGAGACCTTCTTTTCGATAATCAAAGTAACTCATATTCAATAAAATTCTCACAGCTGAGTTACAATCAAAATAATCAATGTGCTAACATTATACCAGGCTCGGATAGCATAACTCTTGTTAAATCAAGGTTGGTTAAAAATCCTGTGCATATATCTAAAATATTAGAAGTTGATGGAAAAAAAATTGCATATTTAATGTATAATCAATTTTTAGGAGTAGTAGATTCTGAAAACAAAGATTACAACCTAGAGTTAAATAATATTTTTTCTAATTATAAATCAGAAAATATTGATGAACTTATAATTGATCTAAGATATAATCCAGGTGGAAGAATTACTACATCTATTAATCTTGCATCTATGATTACAGGTCAATTTAATAATCAAATATTTGCTAAGGAAAGATGGAACTCTAAATTAATGAATTACTGGGAGGAGAATAACCCTGAAGCATTGTTAAATAGATTTACTGATAAGCTTGATAACAATATTCCGATTAGCTCATTAAATTTAAACAAACTATACGTAATTACTACCTCAAGATCAGCATCTGCAAGTGAGTTATTGATTAATGGTCTTGACCCATATATTGATGTTATTCATATTGGAGATTATACTGTTGGAAAGAATCAGGGCTCAATAACAGTTTATGATTACATAAACGACTCTAGAGATAAAAACCCTAAACATAAATATGCAATGCAGCCAATAGTTTTGAAAATAGGAAATGTTGCTGGTTACACAGATTTTCCTGATGGTCTTACTCCTGACATAATTAAAAAGGAGTCAATATCGAATCCTGGAATTCTTGGAGACCCTGAAGAACCTCTTTTGAAAATTGCATTAGATAATATTCGAGGTATTCAAACTTCGATAAGTCAAACTGAGGATTATAAACAAATTGACAAGCCTACTGATGAAATTTATCAAAGAATAGAAGTAAATAAGAAGACTATAGAATAGCTACTTGGTTAAGTACATTTTTCTTCTAGAATATAATTCAAAGAATTCATCATCATTTAAATCATCTATAAATAATATACTCTCACCGGTACTTTTCATTTCAGGACCAAGCTGTTTGTTAACATCAGGAAATTTATTAAAGGAGAATACAGGTTGTTTTATTGCATAGCCTTTAAGTTCTGGCTTAAACTTAAAATCTTTTAACTTATTTTCCCCCAGCATTATTTTTGTTGCATAGTTTACATAAGGCTCTTTATAAGCCTTAGAAATGAATGGAACTGTTCTGGATGCCCTTGGGTTGGCTTCAATAATAAATACCTTATCATCTTTAATCGCAAATTGTATATTAATTAAACCAACTGTATTTAAAGCTAAGGCAATTTTTTTTGTGTGATCTCTAATTTGTTTTACAGTAAATTCACCAAGGTTAAATACTGGAAGAGTTGCATTGGAATCACCAGAGTGAATTCCACATGGCTCAATATGTTCCATGATTCCAATAATATAAACATCTTCACCATCACAGATAGCATCAGCTTCAGCCTCGATTGCTCCATCTAAATAGTGATCTAATAATAACTTATTATTAGGAATTTTTGATAGTAGATCTACAACATGTTCCTCAAGTTCTTCTTTATTAATAACAATTTTCATTCCTTGACCTCCTAATACATAGGATGGCCTGACTAATATTGGAAAATTAAGTTGATTTGATAATTCAACTGCTTCTTTTGCACTTGTAGCAACTCCAAAATCCGGATAAGGTATATTGTTATCTTTTAGCAAATTTGAAAAGCTACCTCTATCTTCAGCTAGATCAAGCGACTTAAACTCTGTACCAATAATCTTAATATTGTAACGATCAAGTTTTTCAGCAAGTTTAAGAGCAGTTTGACCACCTAATTGAACAATAACACCTTCAGGTTTTTCATGCCTAATTATTTCATAAATATGTTCCCAAAATACTGGTTCAAAATACAGTTTATCAGAGATATCAAAATCGGTTGAGACAGTTTCAGGGTTACAATTTATCATGATTGTTTCATATCCACATTCACTAGCAGCAAGAACACCATGCACACAGCAATAATCAAATTCAATACCTTGACCAATTCTATTAGGACCAGAGCCTAAAACAACAATTTTTCTTTTATCAGACACAGAGCTCTCATTTTCAGAAAACTCAGTATTTTCATTAGACTTTATTTTTTCTTCAAATGTAGAGTAATAGTATGGAGTTTGAGCTGGAAATTCAGCTGCACAAGTATCAACTAATTTGTAGACTCTTTTGATATCTAATTCGTCTCTTTTTTTATAAACTTCACTTTCAAGACATCCAAGCATAAATGCAATTTGTCTATCAGCAAAACCTTTTTGTTTTGCTTCTAAGAGTAAGTCATAATCAATTTTGTCAATATTAGTTTTGGAAATCTCTTTTTCAAGAATGTGTAGTTCTTCATATTGTTTTAAAAACCACATATCAATCTTTGTCAAATCATATATCCTATCTAATGGGATACCTGCCTGAATAGCATCATAAATGACAAATACTCTATCCCAACTTGCATTTGTTAGTTTACTTATTATAGTGTTATAATCTTTATAACCTTTTCCATCTGCACCTAATCCGTTTCTTTTAATTTCAAGAGATTGAGTTGCTTTATGAAGAGCTTCTTGAAATGAACGGCCTATTCCCATAACCTCACCAACAGCTTTCATTTGTAAACCAAGAGTTCTGTCAGATCCCTCAAATTTGTCAAAATTCCATCTAGGAATTTTAACAATTACGTAGTCTAAGGTAGGTTCAAAAAGAGCAGAAGTAGATTTAGTGATTTGATTATTTAACTCATCTAAAGTATAACCTAGGGCAAGTTTAGCAGCAACTTTTGCAATTGGATAACCGGATGCTTTAGATGCTAATGCAGATGATCTTGAAACTCTTGGGTTAATTTCAATTGCAATTATATCTTCTTTCTCATCTGGACTCACAGCAAACTGAACATTACAACCACCAGCAAAATCGCCAATACTTTTCATCATTTTAATAGCCATATCTCTCATTCTCTGATATGTTGTGTCGGATAACGTCATAGCAGGTGCTACAGTTATTGAATCACCTGTATGGATTCCCATTGGATCCATATTTTCAATTGTACAGATAATTACAATATTGTCATTCTTATCTCTTAGGAGCTCTAACTCATATTCTTTCCAACCAATTAAAGCCTTGTCGATTAATACTTCGTGTATAGGAGAAGATTCAAGGCCTCTAGTAAGTAAATCATTAAATTTTTCTTCCTCAAATACTATAGATGCACCAGTACCTCCAAGTGTAAATGAAGGTCTAATTACCAGGGGAAAACCAAATTTTTGTGCAATTTCTTTACCTTTTAAAAAAGATGAAGCACTTTCAGCTGGAGCTACTGGAATATTGATTTCATTTAATAAGGTCCTAAACTTTTCTCTATCCTCTGTAATCTCAATTGCATCAATGTCAACACCAATAATATCAACATTAAATCTAGACCAAATCTCTTTTTCTTGAGCTTCAATACACAGATTTAAAGCAGTCTGACCTCCCATTGTTGGGAGAACTGCGTCAATATCATTATGGATTTCTAATATTTCAATTATGGATTTTGTTGTAAGAGGCTTTAAATATATATGATCTGCCATGGAAGGATCAGTCATAATTGTAGCAGGATTAGAATTAATAAGAATAGTCTTAATTCCATCTTCCTTTAATGATCTCAAAGCCTGAGAGCCGGAATAATCAAATTCACAAGCTTGACCAATAATTATAGGTCCTGAGCCGATTATAAGAATTGATTTAATTTTTTTATCCTTGGGCATAAAATCACACTAAAATATAAAAAAAAAGGTGCCATAAAAGCACCATCTAAAAAAAGTTATTAAAAATTATTTCTTATGGCGAGATTCGTCTGATACAGATAATTTTTTTCTGCCTTTAGCTCTTCTACTAGCAAGAACTCTACGTCCATTTGCTGTAGACATTCTGTCCATAAAACCATGCTTATTTCTTCTTTTTCTCTTAGATGGCTGATAAGTCCTTTTCACAATTGTCTATTTAATCGGACGCAAATATAATATCTTTTTATTCAACTTCATATAAATATTTTTAAATTGTAAATTTGCACTAAATATGATACCAAAAATTATTAAGCTTATAACATCTATTTCTCTTTTTGGATACGGAGTATACCAAATAACAGAAACATTTATAGGAAATGGAATTTTCCTAATTATTCTTTCAATTCTTCTAGTAGTCTTATACTTCAAAAATGAAGTTTTAATATTCGCTTTTTTAAGTTTAAGAAAGCAAGATTTTGATAGAACTGAAAGAATACTAAAGCTAATTAAGAATCCAAAGTCTGCTTTAGTAACCAAACAGCAGGGTTTCTATCATTATCTAAATGGCCTAATCCAATCTCAGAAAAATCTAACAATTGCTGAAAAACATTTCCGTGAAGCACTAAAATTAGGTTTAAGTATGAGTCATGATATTGCTATGGCTAAACTAAGTCTAGCTGGAATAATGATGCAAAAAAGGAGAAAAAGAGAGGCTCAATCATTACTAACTGAAGCAAAATCTTTCGATAAACACAATATGCTTACTGCTCAAATAAAGTTAATGCAAGAGCAGATGAAAAGAATTTAGTAATAGGTTTTTTTATCAGAAATAGATTTTTTTTTATCTTTGCTGTCCGACTTTTTTATTTATGAGTGATATTATTATTGAAAATAATGAGTTTTTAAGGCAGTTTGAAGTCAAAGTTTCAGACTCATTAGCAAGAATAGAATACGCTGAACAAGAAAGAAAAATTTTCTTAACTAAAATTCACATACCTGATACAATTAAGGATAAATCTTTTGAAGAAGAATTCATAATTAAGGTTTTAGAATTTATTGAGAGTAAAAATTTGAGGGTTGTACCAACCTCCCCTAGAATTGCAGGTTTTGTTAGAAAAAACAAATCCTTTAAGCATTTATTACCTGTCGGAATAAAGCTCTAATTAAATTGCAAATCCTTCTGGATCAATTTTGTTAAATTTCATTTGTTTTATGGTCCCTGCCAATTTTGGATCCCAAATTGTTCTAAAACGAATATAGTTTTCAGAGAAACCTTCTATATATCCATTCTTATTTTCTGACTCAAATAAAACATTATTTGTAGTACCAATGTTACTTTTATAAAAATCAGATTTTTTTCTACTTGATAGAAGCCTCAAAAGCTTACTCCTTTTAGATCTAGTATTTGTATTAACAATTCCAGGTAAAGTTATTGCGTGGGTATTATCTCTTTCAGAATACATAAATACATGTAGGTAGGACACATCTAGTGCCTCTATAAAATTCATGCTTTCTAAGAATTTATCATCGTCCTCTCCAGGAAAACCAACTATTACATCTACTCCGATTGAAGCTTCTGGCATTAATTTCTTAATCATTTCAATTCTACTTTTATATAAACTTGAATCATATCTTCTTCTCATTAGCTTTAAGACAGTGTCACTTCCACTTTGAAGTGGAATATGAAAATGGGGAACAAATTTTTCACTTTTGCTTATGAATTCAATTATTTCATTAGTCAATAAATTAGGTTCAATTGATGATATTCTAAACCTACTATTTGTTTCTAGATTTTCAATTTCTTTAATTAAGTCGTAAAAATTATATTCATTATTTGACTCATGATTTTTACCAAAGTCACCAAGGTTAATACCAGTTAGTACAATCTCTTTAATTTCCTGAGAATCAATTTTTCTTATATTTTTTAAGACATTATCTATGCTACCACTTCTAGATTTACCTCGTGCAAGTGGTATTGTACAAAAGCTACATTTATAGTCACAGCCATCCTGCACTTTTAGGAATGCCCTAGTTCTATGATTTAATGAATAGCTTTCTTTAAATAAGTTAACCTCATTTATATTACATGAATGAACTTTATTAGAGAGATCATTATCAATATTTTTTAAATAATCCAATAAGTTAAACTTATCTGATGCACCAAGGACTAAATCTACTCCATCAACATCAAGCAGCTCTTTAGGTTTTAATTGTGCGTAACATCCTATAGCAGCAATAAATGCATCTGGATTTATTTTTTGTGCCTGCTTTACATAATACTTGAATTTTTTATCTGCATTTTCCGTCACAGAGCAGGTATTAATAACGTATGCATCTGCATGATCATTAAAATCAACAATTTCGTAATCGTTTTCTTTTAAAGATTTTGATATATATGAAGATTCAGAAAAGTTTAATTTACAACCTAGTGTATAAATAGCAACAGAGGAAATCTTTCTTTTAGACTTAGAAGATGCAGTTATTGAAGACAAAACTTGGATTTTTAAGAATCAGATTCTTCTTCTGAGGATTCGGAAGTAGCCTCTTCAGAAGGTGCCTCAGCAGTAGATTCTTCAGCAGGTGCCTCAGCAGTAGCCTCTTCAGAAGGTGCCTCAGCAGTAGCCTCTTCAGAAGGTGCCTCAGCAGTAGCTTCTTCAGAAGGTGCCTCAGCAGTAGCCTCTTCAGAAGCAGTTGAATCGCCAGAGACTGGCTGGTTAAAGTTTGCATATTTACTTCTAAACTTATCAACTCTACCGGCAGTATCTACAAGTTTTGACTTACCTGTATAATAAGGATGAGATGTTCTTGAAATCTCTAATTTAAAAAGTGGATATTCTACACCATCAATCTTAGTAGTTTCTTTTGTCTCTACTGTTGATTTAGTAATAAATACATCATTATTAGACATATCTTTAAATGCTACTAATCTATAGTTTTCAGGATGTGTATTACTTTTCATAGCTTAAAAGTGAGTGCAAATTTAAAATTTTTTTCATATATCCTATCATTATAATTGCTTAATTTTGCTTTTCACATTTAACACAAACAAAATGATACAAACTAATGGAACAATAAAATCAGTAATAATTAATTATGGACTTCTTCTAGGGGGAGTTACAGTTGCATTTGCACTGATGTTATTCTTAATGGACATGCACATCGAACAAGGTTCTCTTCAGAATATTGTAGGCTTTATTCTAACTGTTGGAGCTATTGTATTTGGACAATTAGCTTTCAAAAAAGCAAATGAAGGCTTCATAAGCTTAGGAGAAGGATTTAAAATAGGACTTGGTATTTGTATGGTAGGGTCAATTGTTGGTCTCATATATGGAATTTTTCAGATGACAGTCCTTGATCCAGATACTATGACTAAAGTAATGGAGTATTCAATTGATCAGGCAATTCAACAGAATCCTGAGCTTACAGATGAAATGATAGAGGCAATTGAAGGTAGTATAGAATTTTTCACTTCTCCTTCAATGATTGCTGTATTTGGTCTTGGATCAGCTTTATTTTTTGGTAGTATAATTTCATTAATAACAGGATTAGCACTTAAGAAAAATAAACCTGCTTAATTAAATTTATGGATGTTTCAATCATCATACCTCTTTTTAATGAATCTGAGTCACTAAAGGAACTTGATGATTGGATATCATTATCTTTTAAATATAAAGATTTAGACTATGAGGTTGTTTACATTGATGATGGAAGCAATGACTCATCATGGGATATAATTAAGAGTATAAGTCAAAATAATTTAAATCGAAAAGGAATTTCTTTCATCAAAAACTATGGAAAATCTCAAGCTTTGAGAGTAGGTTTTTCAGAAGCAAAAGGAAAGTATATTGCTACCCTAGATGCAGATCTTCAAGACTCGCCTGAAGAAATTCCATTAATGATAAAGAAACTTGTAGAAAATGATCTTGATTTGATCTCTGGTTGGAAAAAGAAAAGACATGATTCATTTATTACTAAAAGAATTCCTTCTTATTTTTTTAATATAGTTGCAAGAGTCTTTTCAGGAATTAATCTGAATGACTTTAACTGTGGTATAAAAGTATACAGGAAGGAAGTTGCTAAGTCAATAAGTTTATATGCAGATATGCATAGATTTATTCCAATACTTGCAAAGAATCAAGGATTTAATAGAATTGGCGAACATGTTGTAAAACATCAAGCAAGAAAATATGGTAAAACCAAATTTGGTAATGAGAGATTTATAAGAGGGTTTCTAGATATAATTACTTTATGGTTTACTGAAAAATTTGGTAGGAGACCAATGCATTTTTTTGGAACTGTAGGAACCATAATGTTTATAGTTGGTATTTTATTTACAATTTATCTTGGATATAACAAACTTTTCATAGATACTTCCTCAAGATTAATTACATCAAAACCTGAGTTCTATATTGCATTAATTACAATAGTATTAGGTGCCCAGTTTTTTATAGCGGGATTTTTAGCTGAGTTAATAATTAAATTTAATATTAGTAAAAATAAATACTCAATTAAAGAGAAAACTTTTTAAATGAATTACTTTACTAAAGTTCTAAAATATGGTCTAGATTATACTTATTATGGAGTATTAAACATTGTATTTAATATACTCTATGCAATTTTTAGTGCTTTAGCTTTTGTGTCATTTATTCCAATGCTTGATGTACTTTTTAAACAAACGAAGGAAGTTTATATAGAGCCAGAGTATTCTGGAATCAGTAACATAAGAGAATATTTAGAAGATTATTTTAACTATTATATATCAAGACAATTAGAAACTGATATTTCATCAACACTAATTTTAGTTGTTGGGATTGTGATTTTCTTTTTCTTAATGAAAAATTTATTCAATTACTTGGCGCTCTATAATATAACTTTTGTAAAAAATGGGTTACTTAAAAACCTACGAGGTAAACTTTACTCCAAAGTAATCTCCATGCCAATTTCCTATTTTTTAAACAAGAAAAAAGGTGATTTGATGTCCAGAATTACAGCAGATATACTAGAAATTCAGACTTCATATCTTTCTATTTTAGAGCTCATGGTTAGAGAGCCTTTAACAATTTTGTTCACTTTAATTGTAATGTTCACCATAAGTCCTGAGCTAACTTTATTTGTAATGCTATTTATTCCAATTTCAGGATTTATAATTTCAATAATTGGAAAAAAACTTAGAAAAGATTCCAAAGAAGTTCAACAACAACAAAGTAATTTTCTTTCAATGATTGATGAGACTATAAGTGGTCAAAAAGTTATTAAGTCTTTTCTTTCAGAGTCATTTTTTAATCAAAAATTTGATAGTATTAATGAAATGCTGTACAAATTTTCCAATAAGGTAATAAACAGGAAAAACTTAGCAGGTCCATTTAGTGAATTCATGGGTATTTTAGTTATAGGAGTTCTACTTTGGTTTGGAGGTAAAATGGTATTAATTAATGAAACAATTTCTGGGACAACATTTATAGTTTTTATGGGTCTTGCTTATAATATTTTAACTCCAGCTAAAAATTTGAGCAAATCTTTTTACAGTATAAAAAAGGGAAATGCTGCAGCTGAAAGGGTATTCGAAATAATTGAATTTAAACCTGACAATGATTCAAATAGAGATCAATTACTTGAAACATTTAAAGATAAAATAGAATTTAAAAATGTTGATTTCTCATACGGACAATCAAAAATATTGGATAAGATTTCTTTCACAATCAAGAAAGGTCAGAGTGTTGCTTTGGTTGGTTCCTCTGGAAGTGGAAAAACGACTATTGCAAACTTATTAAATGGATTTTATAATTCTGACTCTGGATCAATAAGCATTGACGGGATGGAAATCTCCTCTATCACTCGTGAGTCTTTGTATAAAAAAATATCTATTGTTACACAAGAATCAATCCTTTTCAATGATACAATTATGAACAATATAAGAATTGGAGATTTAGACTCTATAGATGGAGATATTATAAATGCTGCAAAAGAAGCTAATGCTCACGAATTTATACTTGAACAAAGCGAAAAATATGACACTAATATAGGTGATTATGGAGGTAAGCTCTCAGGCGGACAGAAGCAAAGGTTAACAATTGCAAGGGCGATGCTCAAGAGTCCGTCAATTTTGATTTTAGATGAAGCAACATCATCTTTAGATAGTGAATCAGAAAAGAAAATTCAAGATGCAATTGATAAGTTAATGTTGGACAAAACTTCATTAATAATTGCTCATAAGTTTTCAACAATTAAAAAATGTGATAAAATAATTTTAATTGATAAAGGCAGAATAGTAGCAGAAGGAACACATGATGAACTTATTAACTCAAATTCTTCATATAAAAATATGAATGAACTTCAAATGTAATTTTAAATCAATTAAATTTACAGCTTAATATTCTGAAATGATATTATTTTTTGGTGATTCAAAATCAAAAGTATTTGCTGTAGAAACCTCTGTAAAATTATCAGCTGAAAATTTAGAAAAAATATCCTGGGCACTTAATTCGCCAATAATTAATAAAGATATAATTGAGGAAAAGTTTATTGGACCGAAGTCTTCAATGATTTCTCCTTGGAGTACAAATGCAGTTGAAATTGCAAAAAATATGGGAGTTGAATCATTAATACGTATTGAGGAGTTCAACAATGTCACAATTAATAGATACTTCGACAGAATGATTCACCAGAAATATGATGAATTGAATCAAAAAGTTTTTGCAAACATTCTAAATCCTGAAAAACAGTTAATTATTGATAATGTAAAAGCTTACAATGATGAACAAGGATTAGCACTTGACGAGTTTGAAATTTCATATCTAGAAAAGTTGTCAAAAAAAATAGGGAGGGCATTAACTGACTCTGAGGTTTATGGATTTTCACAGGTAAACTCTGAACATTGTAGACACAAAATATTTAATGGAAAATTTATAATTGACGGAATAGAAAAAAAAGAGAGCTTATTTGATTTAATAAAAAATACTTCTAAGGCAAATAAAAATGATATTGTTTCAGCATATTCTGATAATGTAGCATTTATTGAAGGTCCAAATATTGTTCAATTTCAACCTCAATTCCCTGATAAAAGTAGTTTCTATATTAATAAAGAAATAGATAGTATAATCTCACTAAAAGCAGAAACACATAATTTTCCAACAACAGTTGAACCATACAATGGAGCAGCTACAGGCTCAGGTGGAGAAATTAGAGATCGAGCCTCTGGTGGAACTGGTTCCATACCATTAATTGGATCGGCTGTATACATGACTCCATATTCGAGGTTAGATAATAATAAACAATGGGAAAAAAATATTTCAGAAAGAATATGGAAATATCAAACACCCGTAGATATTTTAGTAAAAGCATCTAATGGTGCTTCTGACTTTGGTAATTGTTTTGGTCAACCACTTATAGTTGGTTCTTTATTTACATTTGAGCATAGCGAAAACAATAATTTGCAATCTTTTGATAAAGTAATAATGTTAGCAGGTGGTGTTGGGTTTGGGGAATTGAGTCAAGCAATGAAAAGAACTCCTGAAAAAGGGGATATCATAGTCCTTCTTGGAGGAGATAACTACAGAATAGGTATGGGTGGTGCCTCTGTTTCATCAACAGATACTGGAAGCTATAATGATGCGATAGAATTAAATGCCGTTCAAAGATCTAATCCAGAAATGCAGAAAAGAGTTACAAATACAATTAGATCTCTGTTTGAGATGGATAAAAATCCTATAATATCTATACATGACCATGGAGCAGGTGGACATCTTAATTGTTTTTCAGAGTTAGTTGAGGATATTGGAGGTGAAATATACCTAGATTCACTTCCCGTTGGAGACCCCTCTCTATCATACAAAGAAATAATTGGTAATGAATCTCAAGAGAGGATAGGTATAATAATTAAAGACAAAGATTATGAATTGGTAAAAAAAATTGCTGATAGAGAAAGAGCTCCAATATTTAAGGTTGGAAAAATTACAGCTGACAAAAAATTTAGAGTAAAAGATAGATCAAATGATATTGAGACTATTAATCTTGATTTAGATAGTCTTTTTGGTGATGCACCAAAAAAAATTATGACTGATTCATCAATAGAATCAAATTACATGGAAATTGAATATGATAGCAAACTATTTAATAACTACCTGGAAGATGTCTTAAGAATAGAGGCTGTTGCATGCAAAGATTGGCTTACAAATAAAGTTGATAGATGTGTAACTGGAAGAATTGCTCAACAACAAACAGTTGGAGAGATTCAACTTCCTCTTGCTAATTGTGGAGTTGTTGCATTAGACTATACAGGTTATGATGGAATTGCATCATCTATCGGACACTCTCCAGTTTCTGGTTTAATCGATGCAAAAATTGGAAGTATAAATTCTATTGCTGAATCTTTAACAAATATTGTATGGGCTCCTCTCAAAGATAGAATAAATTCAGTTTCTCTATCTGCAAACTGGATGTGGCCATGCGGAAATGAAGGTGAGGATTCAAGATTATATGATGCTGTAGAAGCATGTTCTGATTTTGCAATATCATTAGGGATAAATATTCCAACTGGAAAAGATTCACTATCAATGGTTCAAAAATATGATGGGCAAAAAGTAAAATCTCCTGGTACCGTAATTGTATCTGCATCTGCTCATTGTATTGATATTAGAAAAGTTATTAAACCCGTTCTTAGTAAACATAAGGGTGATATTTTTTATATAAATCTTTCTTCAGATGACTATAAGTTAGGGGGATCATCTTTTGGTCAAACACTTAATAGAATTGGATCTGAATCCCCTACTGTTAAAGACTCTGAGAAGTTTAAAAGTTCATTTAATTTAATACAAGATTTAATAATTGATGATAAAATTATATCAGGACATGATATATCATCTGGTGGATTAATTACTTCACTACTTGAGATGTGTTTTACAAGTGATAATGTTGGTATGGACATTAATCTTAATGAAGTGAATTGTAAAGATTCAATAAGATTACTGTTTTCTGAAAATTCAGGAGTTTTAATTCAATCAGAGTTTGACTTAACTAAAGTTTTTCTTGGTATAGGTGTAAATTGTTTTAAAATTGGTAAAGTAAACCTAGAGGGTAAGTTAAATATATTAAACTATAAGGATGAATTCTCTCTTGATATAGATACATATAGAGACATATGGTATTCTACTTCTAAGGACTTTGACAAAAAACAGACACTAAAAAACAAATCCAATGAAAGGTTTAATAATTATAAAAAACAACCTCTTAAGTTCTCATTTCCAAAAAATTTTAGTGGCTCATTACTCACAAGTAATAGAAATAAAATTAATGCCGCTGTATTAAGAGAAAAAGGGAGTAATTCTGAGAGAGAAATGGCATTTATGATGAGTGCTGCAGGTTTCAATGTGAAAGACATACATATGACAGATATAATATCTGGTAGAGAGAGCTTAGAAGATATTCAACTTTTGGTTGCAGTTGGAGGATTTTCAAATTCAGATGTTCTTGGATCTGCAAAGGGATGGGCTGGCTCATTTATTTTTAATTCCATTGCTAAAAAAGCACTAGAAAACTTCTTTGATAGAAATGACACTCTATCCCTTGGGGTATGCAATGGCTGCCAATTATTTATTGAACTTGGATTAATCAACAAAGACCACTCTAATAAACCTAAAATGTTACATAATGACTCAGGAAAATTTGAATGTATATTTTCCTCCGTTGAAATTAAAGATTCATCTTCAATTATGTTAAGAGGAATGGAGGGCAGTAAACTAGGTGTATGGTCAGCACATGGTGAAGGAAAGTTTAATTTTCCATACTCGGAAGATAAATATTCCATAGCTGGTAAATTTCTTTACGATTCATATCCAGGAAATCCTAATGGCTCTGATTTCAATACAGCAATGCTAGTTTCAGATGATGGAAGACATCTTGTAATGATGCCGCATCTAGAAAGGTCAATTTATCCTCATAACTGGGCTTATTATCCTGAAAATAGAAATGATAAGTTCTCTCCATGGATTAAAGTATTTGATAATAGTTATCAGTGGCTCTTAAATACTTAAAATTATTTTTATTTAAATTAGAAATAGTTATTATTTAATTATATATAACTGATTAACAATATTTTAAGATTAATATAATTATCTGAGTATTGTAAATATTTAGTTATTTTGATATGTCAAAAAATTAAAAAAACGAATTTTAAAAAAATTAAAAAATATGCCCACAAAAAATAAAACAAAGCTCAAAGGAGGAGAATTTATTTTAAAGGAATCATTATCCGATGAGATTTTTACTCCTGAAGACTTTTCAGAAGAACAATTAATGATGAGAGAAACCATAATTGATTTTATGGACAGAGAAATATGGCCGGATAAAATGAAATATGAAGAAAAAAATTATGATTTAACTGTTCAAGCAATGAAGAAGATTGGAGAACTCGGTTTACTCGGTGTTTCTCTTGAAGAAAAGTATGGTGGTATGGGAATGGACTTTGTCTCAACTATGCTTGCTGTTGACTACGTCTCTGGAGTATCTGGATCTGTAGCAACTGCTTATGGTGCTCATACAGGAATAGCAATTCTTCCAATCTACTTATTTGGTAACGAAGATCAAAAGCAAAAATATTTACCAAAGTTGGCATCTGGAGAATGGTTTGGATCATATTGTTTAACTGAGCCTACAGCAGGTTCTGATGCAAATTCTGGAAAAACAAAAGCAGAATTAAGTGATGATGGTAAACATTATAAAATCAATGGTCAAAAAATGTGGATATCTAATGCAGGGTTTGCCAATTTGTTTATAGTTTTTGCAAGAATTGAAGATGATAAAAATATTACTGCGTTTATAGTTCCTAATGAGGCTGACAATGGCATTAAACTTGGTGAAGAAGAAAAGAAACTTGGTATTCACTCATCATCAACTAGACAAGTATTCTTTACAGATACAATTGTTCCTGTTGAAAATTTACTTGGTGAAAGAAATGGTGGATTTAAAATTGCCATGAATGCTCTTAATGTAGGTAGAATTAAATTAGGTGCAGGTAATTTAGATGGACAAAGAAGATCGATAAGTATTTCTACTGAATATGCAAATAATAGGGTACAGTTTAAACAACCAATCTCTAGCTTTGGGGCTATAAAAGAGAAACTTGCATCAATGGCAACATCTTGTTATGCTGGAGAATCAGCATGTTATCGTGCAGCTAGTGATGTTCAATCTAAGATAGATGAATATGAAGCTAGTGGCTTAACTAAACAAGAGTCTGAACTTAAAGGTGTTGAAGAATTCGCTGTTGAATGTTCTATACTTAAAGTTGCAATTTCTGAGGATATGCAGATATGTGCTGATGAAGGGGTTCAAATATTTGGAGGAATGGGCTTCTCTGCGGAAGCACCAATTGAAAGTGCATGGAGAGATGCAAGAATTGGAAGGATTTATGAAGGAACAAATGAAATAAACAGAATGCTAAGTATAGGAATGATTCTAAAGAAGGCTATGAAAGGAGAACTTGATATTATGTCTGCTTATCAAGATATAATTGAGAATAAACCTCAAGAAATTATTGAGAATTCAAACGAACTAAATGATGAAATAACATTAGTTGAAAATATGAAAAAGGTTTTCTTACTATTATTAGGAAAATCTTTTGAAAAATTTGGCCCTGAGATTGATAAGAATCAGCAGGTACTTCTAAGTCTTTCTGATTTAGCTATTGAGACCTATATCTCTGAGTCAACTTTAAAAAGAACAGTAAAGAATATTAAAAGAACATCTACCATTGATCAAGAATATCAAATAAGTATGTCAAAATTATACATTTATGAAGCTGCCAAAATCATTGAAAAAAAATCCAGAGATATTATAAACAGCGTTATAGATGACGATAATCAAGAAAATATTTACTCTTCTATATCAAAGAAGCTTAGCTATACAAAAAATCCAAATATATTTGAGCTAAAGACTCACGTTGCGGATAAAATAATTGCTGAAAACAAATATTGCTTTTAATGAGAAGGATACCATTTTTAATTCTTTTTTTTTCCATAACATTTATATATCCTCAAGATTCAAAAATGTATAAAATAATTGAGGATGTATCAGCTGAAAGAATAGAAAGTGATATAACAAATTTAGTTTCATTTGGAACTAGACATACACTAAGTGATACTATTTCAAAGACAAGAGGAATAGGTGCTGCAAGAAGATGGATCAAAAAAGAATTTGAAAAAATTTCTAATGAATGTAATCAATGCTTAGAAGTTTTTTACGAAAAAAGCTATGTAACTAGGGAGGATAGTGAAAGAGTTATATTTCCAACATGGGTATATAATGTAGTAGCTATTCAAAGAGGGGAAAAAAATCCAAATAGATATATAATCATGAGTGGAGATATAGACTCAAGGGTATCTGATCCAACAAACTATATTGATGACTCACCTGGAGCTAATGATAATGCTAGTGGAATGGCAGGTACTATTGAAGCAGCAAGAGTATTATCAAAATATAAATTTGATAATAGCATTATCTATGTTGGACTTAGCGGGGAAGAACAAGGACTTCTTGGAGGCAAAAGCTTAGCTTCATATGCTAAGAAGAAAGGTTGGGAGATTATAGGTGTACTTAATAACGATATGATTGGTAATATTGAAGGAGTTGACGGAGTTATTGATAATAGAAGCTTTAGAATTTTTTCTGAACCTTTTTCATTTAATCCTAAGTATGCAAACGGACTAAATATGAGGACACAAGGTGGTGAAAATGATGGCCTTTCAAGGCAGCTTGCAAGATATGTTCATAAGACAGTAAAGAAATATATGCCGGAACTTAATCCAATTATGATATATAGGTTAGATAGATTTGGAAGAGGTGGGCATCATAGACCTTTTAATGATGAAGGATTTGCAGGTATTAGAATTATGGAAGCTCATGAAAATTACATAAGACAACATAATGATATAAGAAATGAAAACGGAATAGATTATGGGGATGTTTTATCGGGAGTAAATTTTGATTATGCAGCAAAATTAACTTCTGTAAACGCAATTTCATTGGCAAGTATAGCTTCGTCACCAAAACCCCCAAAAAATTTAAAAATCGGTGGTATAGTTGAACCAAGTGTAAGATTTAGATGGGAGCAGCCAGATGATTCATCTATAACTGGTTATAAAATTTATTGGAGAGAGACAACCTCCTCAACATGGGAGTATAGTAAAACTATTGGACTAGTTGATAATTATATTCTTGATGGAATTGTGATTGATAATTTTATATTTGGAGTATCATCTATAAATTCAGAGGGGTATGAAAGCTTGGTTGTTTTCCCAGGATCTACATTCAGATAACAATTAAATAAATCCTTTGTCTTTCATCCATTCATCATTATAAATCTTTCCTATATATCTGCTACCAGAATCATGAAGGAGCACAACAACGACTTGTCCTTTTTTAAAATTAGATTTTAATTGAATCATTCCAGCTATAGCTGCACCACAAGAATTACCTGCAAAGATACCTTCTTCTTTAGCTAACTTTCTTGTATACAAAGCAGCATCTTTATCAGTTACTTTTTCAAAATGATCTATTACCTCAAAATCAACATTTTTAGGTAAAATATCTTCCCCAATACCCTCTGTAGAATATGGGTAAATTTCTTTCTCATCAAAAATTCCTGTTTCATGATATTTCTTAAATACAGATCCATAAGTATCAATACCCCATATTTTAACACTAGGTTTCATTTCTTTTAAATATTTTCCAACACCAGAAATTGTTCCACCTGTACCTACACCTACAACAAAGTGATCAATCTTTCCATTAGTCTGTTTCCATATTTCAGGACCAGTTGATTCGTAATGAGCTATAGTATTTGATGGATTGTCATACTGATTTACATACCATGAGTTTTTTGTTTCTTCTGAAATTCTTTTGGAGACTGAATAATAAGACCTTGGATCATCAGCCTCAACATCTGTTGGACAAACAACTACTTCAGCGCCCATAGCTCTTAGAACATCAAACTTTTCTTTAGATTGTTTATCATTTGATACACATATTAATTTATAACCTTTAACTATAGCTGCAAGCGCTAATCCCATACCAGTATTACCAGAAGTACCTTCAACTATTGTTCCACCTGGCTTTAATCTTCCATCTTTTTCAGCATCCTCAATCATTTTTACAGCCATTCTGTCTTTGACTGAATTACCAGGATTAAAACTTTCAACTTTGACAAATACACTTGATTCAATCAAATTAGAAATTTTATTTAGCTTAATTAAAGGTGTATCGCCAATAGTTTCGAGAATATTTTTGTAATACTTCATTTTAGGTGTTTATATTAATTGTTGGAACAAATCTAGTAATTGATGAAAAAGTTACAAATAGAATGATTATTCCAATAGCAGCAAAGATTAAGTTAAGAGAAATTATATATAAAGGATCTACAATAAAAGGTATTGAGTCTACATAGTAATCATTAGGATTTAGTCTTAATATATTATAATTATTCTGTATAAACGAAACAATTATAAATAGAATATTACCAGGAATAATTCCTTTAAGAAGAATGTCAATACCCTGATAAACAAAGACTTTTCCTAATAATTTATTATCAGCACCTATAGAGCTCATAATACCAATCATTTTTATTCTCTCAAAGATTAGTGTAAGCATAGAGATGATAATACTTATAATTGCCACAATTATCATAAGTATTATAACTATCAAAATATTAAAATCAAATATTGATATCCAATTAAATATATTATTGTACTTATCTTGAACAGTAACTATAGATAGATTATTATTTAAAAACAAATCCTGGGCAGATAACTTATTTTTAATATCCATAACACTTTCTTTATCTACAATTATTATCTCAATTGCTCCTACATCATTAGAATTTAATTTGTATAAATTTTGAAGAGATTCTATGCTTCCAATTATATAGCTCGAATCAAAATCGGGAAAATCAGTTTCATAAACACCATAAACTCTATAATATCTTATATTCGGTATTTTTTGATTATCAAAAGTTTGAAAATAGAGTGTAATATTATCTCCAATACTAATATTAAGCTTTTCAAGTAATGATTTAGATATTATGATATCGTTTAAACTATTTGGAGAATCATTTAATTTTTCTAAAATAAATTGATCAAATTTTTTAAAATTTAATTCGTCTTTAACGCCTCTGAATATAACTGTTTCTATAGAATTATCAATTGTAACTATTGATGGCTTTTCAAGAATAGAATTTATACTAATGTCAGGATATAATGTTTTTATTTCACCTATTATATCTTCTGATTCTTGAATTATTTCTGATGCAATTCCTCTATTATTATTTTCATAACTAGATATTGATATATCAGAACTGATATTAAATAATTTTTCTTTAATTGAGACTTGGAGACCCTTTCCAATTGAGACTGCACTTAATGATACAAATATTCCAACAAAAACAGAAAAAATTGCAATTTTTATAATACGAGATGAAATATTACTTTTATCAGTATTAGTTTTTAATTTCCTGTATATGAAAAGAGGTAGATTCAAATTAAATCTTTTGTTCAAAAATACACTTTTATTTATTCTATTTTTTCAGTTAAGCAATTCTGTTTTTTCACAAGAAATAATTCAGGGTGCTGAAAGAGTTGACTACTATTTTAATAAACTAAATGATAAAAAAATTGCTATAATCGCTAATAACACTAGCGTAATAAAAACCTCAAAAGGAAGTACTCACATTATAGATACTTTAATTGCTAAAGGCCTATCAATTAATAAAATCTTTAGTCCAGAACATGGTTTCTTAGGAGATAAAGATGACGGAGAAAAATTTGAAAACGATTTCTATAATAACATTGAGATAATTTCTCTTTATGGTGGAAATAGAAAATTGAAAGACGAAGATATTGAAGATATTGATATCATAATTTTTGATATCCAAGATGTTGGTGTAAGATTCTATACATATTTGTCTACACTTCACTATGCGATGCAGTCAGCTGCCAGAAAAAATAAAAAGTTTATAATTATGGACAGAGCTAATCCTAACTCATTTTATATAGATGGTCCTGTTTTAGATCTAAAGAACTCAAGCTTTATTGGGCTTCATCCTGTACCTATAGTATATGGAATGACAATAGGAGAATATGGCTTAATGATAAATGGAGAGGGATGGCTTGAAAATAATTTAAAAGTTGATCTTGAGGTTATCAAACTCAAAAACTATAATCATAAGTTAAAATATGAACCTCCAATTAGACCCTCACCTAACCTACCAAATATTCAATCAATTTATTTGTATCCAAGTTTAGCTTTTCTAGAAAAAACAGAGGTTAGTGTAGGTAGAGGAACTACAATTCAATTTCAAATATACGGACACCCTGATTTCAAAGGTAACTTTAGCTTTACACCTCAACCTAATTTTGGAAGCCAATATCCAAAATTAAAAGGAGTCCTGTCTTATGGTGAAGATCTTAGAAATTATAAAACTTCAAACATGATTGAACTTAAATGGCTTATAAATTCATTTACACAAATAAATGATAAAAATAATTTTTTTAGAAGTGACTTTGATAAATTATCAGGAACTTCAAATCTAAAGAAACAAATCATTGAAGGCTTGAGTGAATCAGAAATAAGAGATTCGTGGAAAGAAGGTCTTGAAAAGTTTAAAAAAATTAGAAAGAAATATTTATTATATTGAAACAGTTATGTCAAAACTATCACCTTTTCATTTAGCAATTCCAGTAAAGAATCTTTCTGAATCCAAAAATTTTTATAAAAATATTCTTGGTTGTAAACCAGGCAGAGAGTCTGAAGAATGGGCAGACTATGACTTTTTTGGTCATCAATTAGTCATTCATGTTGATCCAAATCATGAAGGAAAAAAACACCATAATGAAGTTGATGGGAAATCAGTACCAATACCACATTTTGGCGTTGTTATACCATGGGATGATTTTGATAATTTTGCAGAATCATTGTCTGACAATAATATTGATTTTGTTATCGAACCTTATGTCAGATTTGAAGGTCTTCCAGGAGAACAAAAGACAATGTTTTTTTATGACAATTCTGGTAATGCACTTGAATTTAAATCATTTAAAGATATGGAAATGCTCTTCTCAACTAAACTTTAAATATGCTTAAACTTGGTTCTAAAATATTTGATTTTATTTTCTCTGAGGAGAACAGAAAAAAGATAGAAGGATTTACAATATGGACTGCTACTATTGGATTTATTTTTCATCTTTCATTGGTTCTACTCAATAATAATTCAATTATTAATATAGGTAATGAAAGCTTATTATTAACTAATCCTATTTCAGCAATCTATACTCCTTTCTCAATAATTCTTTATTATGAAATATTCTTATTAATTTTTTATTTACCAAGATCATTTACAACCTCTATTTTAAAACAGTTTGAAATCATTTCACTAATTATCATAAGAAGAATTTTTTATGATATTCCAAAGCTTGATCTTAACGCAGAAAGCTGGTTAGGAAATCCTGATAATCTTCAAATTACCTATGATCTTTTATGTATTTTAATTCTGTTTTTTTTAATTTATTTATTTAATCTAGTTAAATCTAGAATTGAAACTAAAAAAAGCAGTAAAAGTATAGTAAGGTTTATTGATTCAAAGAAGATAATTAGCATAGTTCTTATTCCTATTATGCTTGTATTATTTGCTTTAGGTATATATAATTGGTATTCTATTGGAATGAGCTCAAATTTTGCAAGCTCTTTCTATTATGTAAATGAAGTTTTTTACACAACTTTTTTCTCAATACTTATTATTGCAGATGTTTTTATTCTACTATTATCTTTCCTTTATACAGAAAGATATAGTCAAATAATGAGAAATACCGGTTTTATTATTTGTACTATTTTAATAAGACTTTCATTTTCCTCAACTGGATTAACAAATCTTCTTCTGATTGTATCTAGTGTAATTTTTGGACTACTAATATTAAAAATTTATAGTCTAATGAATAAGATTGAGTAATCAATCTTTAAGCTCGCAAGCTTTTAGTGTATTTTTTAGTAACATTGAAATTGTCATAGGTCCAACTCCTCCGGGCACTGGTGTTATCATTACATCTCTTTGACTGAAATCTTCAAAGTCAACATCACCCACAATTTTATAACCTTTTGAAGAAGTTTCATCAACAACTCTTGAAATTCCAACGTCAATTATAATTGAGTTATCACTAACCATTTTAGATTTTAAAAACTTTGGAATACCAATTGCAGATATAATTAGATCTGAATTTATACACAATGTCTCTAATTCTTTAGATCTACTATGGGCAACAGTTACTGTTGCATTTGCAAAGGATTGGTTTTGACTAAGAAGAATACTAATCGGACGACCAACTATTTGACTTCTACCTATTACAAGACATCGCTTGCCTGATAAGTCAATCTTATATCTTTTTATTAATTCAACAATACCAGCTGGAGTAGCAGGTATAAAAGTATCAATTCCTAAAGTCATTTTACCATAATTAAAAGGATGGAATCCATCTACATCCTTCTCTGGAGATACTTGGGTTAATATCTTCTCCTGGTCAATATTTGAAGGCAAAGGAAGCTGAACAATAAATCCATCAATTTCTTTATTTTCATTGATCTTAGTAATTTCATTTAACAACTCATCCTCAGTAATATTATCATTGAATTTGAACAAAGATGAATTAAATCCAACTCTTTCACATGCCCTAATCTTACTATTAACATATGTTTGACTTGGGCCATCATCCCCAACAAGAACTGCAGCTAAGTGCGGAACTTTTTTTCTATTACTTACCCTTTCCTCTACATGATTTTTAATTTCATCTAGAACATCATTAGAAATCTTCTTACCATCAATTATTTTCATAGAAATTTTTTTTCAAATATACATATTGCACAGACTATTTATTTCATGCTTCTATACATTTTTTCAATTACTATAACATGTGGAAAAGTAATTGCTGCCAGAAAGGTAAAAATAATAGGAAGAAGATCGCTATTATCAATTTCAGTGTAGTTATAGAACAAGATTAAAAAGATAATAGCCAGAATAAAATAAGGCATAGAATTTAATAAATACCTCTTTAAACTATTGTTGTCATTACTTCCATAAATATACTTTACCTGGTCCTTTATGGATAGTATACTATGAAAAAAGATAAAATAAACTGAGAAGCATAAAATTAATGTTGAACTTAATGATAGAAAATAAAAAAGAATAAAAAACAAAATCTCACTAAAAATAAAAGATGTCAGATATTTATTAATAACTAAAGTGGATATATATACAATTGAAGCTGTAATTAAAATTATATTCAAGGAACTAGAATTCAAAAAGTTAATTTTAAATAATAAAAAAACATTATTTACAGTATTAATATTATTCATAAAAATTATTGTAAATAGTATTATTCCATGAGATACAATAGATATAAACCTGTAGTTGTTTTTTAAAATTCTAGTTATTGGTATGGCTTCCAAATGTTGCTCACCAAAATGATAAATTGATACGAGAATAAATGCAATTAGCGCGAATGATGGAATAAGATAGAAGAAGATCAATCCAACAAAAACAACCCCTATATATGCAAAAAACGTCCTAAATTGACTATAATTAGATGTAGATTTTGAATTTTTCTTAATTATTAACAAGTCATTTGCTCCGTGTATTAGTCCAACAGATAAAACAAGTGCAAATCCTATCATATCCTGGTAATTTGCTGATAATAAATAGCTTAATGTTAAAAAAATTGTAAAAATAGCTATTCTGAATATGATAATTTTCGTCACAATTCATTAAATATTTGATAAAAAAAGATATGATTTTTTTTTAAATTATCTTTTTTAACTCCATTATTTTATTTAATTTACTTTTCTATAAACAATAATTAATTTAATTATGGAAAATTTATTAAGTATTTTACCGGTTTTAGCTACTGATTTAAGCTTGACTGATTTCACTTTTTGGATTGGGTTTGCAGCAATGTTTGCATCTACTCTTTTCTTTTTCTCTGCTATGAATTTAGTAGCTGACAAGTGGAAAACTTCAATGTTAGTTTCAGCGCTTATTACTGGTATTGCAGCTCTTCACTATTACTATATGAGAAATGCTGCCATGGAAGGTGATATAACTACTGCATATAGATATGTAGATTGGATCTTAACTGTACCACTTATGTGTGTTGAGTTTTATCTAATTTTAAAGCCATCAGGTGCTACAAAAAGTCTATTATGGAAGTTAATTGGTCTTTCAGTCGTAATGCTTGTTACCGGATATTTCGGAGAAGCAGGTATTGGACCACTAGATGCTCAATTATGGGGTCTTGTTTCAGGTCTAGCATACTTCTGGATATTATATGAAGTAGCTATGGGTGGCGCGGCACAGCTTGCTAAATCAGCAGGTGGAAACGTTGAGAGTGCGCATAAAATGCTAGTTAAATTCGTATTTATTGGTTGGGCAATTTATCCTATTGGATATATGGCTGGAACTGATGGATGGTATAGCGGTCTATTTGGATTCTTAGATGGTCAAATGGATGTTATTTATAACATAGGTGATGCAGTTAACAAAATCGGTTTCGGTCTTGTTGTGTACAACCTTGCTGTATCTAAGTAATTTACACTCAGATAAAATAAAAGTCACCTTCGGGTGACTTTTTTTTTACATTTTATTTGGTAGATCTATTCCTAAAAGCTCAGAACATAACTTAATTACATCTCTTGTTTTAAGAGATAGTAAAAGCCTAACAGATGTTGATTCTTTTGATTCAGAATTTAAAATATTAAAATTTTGATATAAAGAATTGTAGCTTTTTACTAAATCATATAAATAGTTAGCAATTAGCGCAGGAGAAAGCTCTTTGTAAGAATTTTTAATTACTACAGGTAAATCATATATTATCTTCAAAATTTCTTTTTCTTTATCATTAAGAGAGTATCCCTTATCAATAGAAATTTCATTATTATACTTTTTTATAATTGACTGGATTCTAACAAATGCATACTGAATAAAAGGACCAGTATTTCCGTTAAGATCAATTGACTCTTCTGGATTAAATAGAATGTTTTTCTTAGGGTCAACTTTAAGTATATAGTATTTTAGAGCACCAAGAGCAATGCTTTTATAATCTTCATAATCTAGTGCTTCATTTTTTGATTTAAATTTATCAAGGTTATCGGTAGTTTCTTTTACATTATCAATTAATTCAAATATTAAATCATCAGCATCAACTACAGTTCCTTCTCTGCTTTTCATTTTACCAGACGGAAGGTCAACCATTCCATAGCTTAAATGAGAAAGATAACTAGCCCAATCATAACCCAGTCTTTTTAAAATTTTAAATAATACGTTAAAGTGATAGTCTTGTTCATTTCCTACAGTATAAATCATTCCTTTAACATTTTCATTATCAGAAATTCTCTGAACTGCTGTACCAAGATCTTGAGTCATATAAACAGACGTTCCATCTGATCTTAACAATAATTTTTCATCAAGACCCTCGTCATCAAGATTTATCCATATTGATGAATCTTCTTTTGTATAAAATACATTTTTACTAAGTCCTTCTTTAATTATATCCTTTCCTAATAAATAAGTCTGACTTTCATAATAATTTTTATCAAAAGAAACTCCTAATAAATTATATGTTCTTTCAAATCCCTCATATACCCATTGATTCATCATATTCCAAATTTTTAATGTTTCTTCATCATTATTTTCCCAATTCATTAACTCATTTTTAGCATCTTGCATTATTTGAGTACTATCCTCAGCTTTATCTGTTTCAATACCAGACTTTAAAAGTTCATTTTTTTGTTGATTATGTATCTTATCAAAAAGTATATAATAATCTCCAACAAATTTATCTCCTTTGATATTTTCTGATTTAGGTGTTTTACCCTCACCATATTGCTTCCATGCAATCATTGACTTACAAATATGTATCCCTCTATCATTTATGATTTGAACTTTCTTTACATTTTTCCCATTTGCTTCGAGAATTTTTGAAATAGAATAACCTAGTAGGTTATTTCTTATATGTCCTAGATGAAGAGGTTTGTTTGTATTTGGAGATGAAAATTCAACAATAAAAGTCTCGTTTTGTTTTTTTGATTTTCCAAAATCAATATCATCTTTAATTGACTCGATAAAGTCTAGGTAATATTTATCAGAGATAGTAAGATTTAAAAAACCACCAACTATATTAAAAGAAATAATATTTTCAGAACTGCTTACTAAACTTTCTCCAAGATCCTTACCAAAAGATGAAACCTGGTCTTTTTTTAGGTCTTTATAAAAAGGAAAGAGGACAATAGTTAAATCACCTTCAAAATCTTTTTTTGTATTTTGAATTTCAATTTCATTTGTTTTTAGATTAAATTTTTTTTCTAAAAAAACTGAAACTAACTTTGAAATATCTGATTTGATATCCATTGAATTTATGAAATTGACCTATGTGTTGGACCGTTATATATCTGTCTTGGTCTTCCAATTGGATTTTTAGAGTCTCTCATTTCTTTCCACTGAGCAATCCAACCAGGTATTCTTCCTAGAGCAAACATAACTGTAAACATTTCGGTAGGAATACCTAAAGCTCTGTAAATAATACCAGAGTAGAAGTCCACATTTGGATATAATTTTTTTTCAATAAAGTATTCATCGTTTAATGCTTTTTCTTCAATTGATTTAGCAATTTCAAGTATTGGATCATCAATACCAAGATCATTAAGAACTTGATCAGCAGCTTTTTTAATTATTTTTGCTCTTGGATCAAAGTTCTTATAAACCCTATGACCAAATCCCATCAATCTAAATGGATCAGACTTATCTTTTGCTTTGTCAATATATTTATCAATATCCGAACCATCATTTTTAATCAACTCTAGCATCTCAATTACAGCTTGATTAGCACCTCCATGTAATCTTCCCCAAAGGGCAGAAATTCCTGCAGATATTGATGCATATAAACCAGCATATGATGATCCTACTATTCTTACAGTTGATGTTGAACAATTTTGTTCGTGATCAGCGTGAAGAATCAAGAGTGTGTTTAAAGCATTAACAATTATATCATTTTGCTTATAATCTTGATTTGGCTTAGCAAACATCATATACGCAATATTTTCTGTATACTCTAAATTATTGTTACTATAATTTAAAGGCAACCCTTTGATTTTTCTTAACGTCCAAGATGACATAATAGGAAACTTTGCAAGAAGTCTGATTGTAGATAAATACATTTTATCTTTTTCTGTTGTACCTGCAGTATCTTTTAATGAAATTTTTGTTTCATTTAAAGGGTTAAATGCAATCAAAGCAGATGTAAGAGAGGATAATACACCCATTGGATGAGCAGATTTAGGGAAACTTTTAAAGATTTGCTTAAGATCTTCATCTACAAGGGCTTCTTCTCTAATATCATCTTGAAACTTTTGTATCTCTGACTTTGATGGCAAATCTCCATAAATTAAAAGATAAGCAACCTCTAAGAAAGATTTTTTTTGACATAACTCATCAACAGAGTAGCCTCTGTATCTTAAAACACCATTCTCTCCGTCAAGGTAAGTTATTTCACTTATACAATGACCTGTGTTTTTATAGCCTGGATCATAGGTAATCAAACCAGTTTCTGATCTTAATTGATTAATATCAATTGCCTCTTCATTTTCAGATCCAGTAATTACAGGAAATGTATAAGATTTTCCATCAAATTCAATTTTTGCAGATTTTCCCATAATTAGGTGTTTCTACAAATTTAATTTACCTGCAGTTAAGAAAAAAATTAATTAAAATTTAAATTAAGAAAGCTTTAAATTAAATGCCTCTTTTCCAAGGAATTTTGCATTTTCGCCAAGCTCTTCCTCTATCCTTAGTAATTGATTGTATTTTGACATTCTATCACTTCTTGACATTGAACCAGTTTTAATCTGACCAGTGTTAAAAGCTACACAAAGGTCTGCGATAGTAGAATCTTCAGTTTCACCTGATCTATGAGAAATTACGGAGGTAAAATTATTTTCAGATGCAAGATTAATTGAAGAGATAGTTTCAGATAATGATCCAACTTGATTAAATTTTATGAGAATAGAATTTCCAATTTTTTCATTTATTCCTTTAGACAATCTATTTAAATCAGTTACAAAAAGATCGTCCCCAACAAGTTGAACTTTATCACCAATTTTTTCTGTCAAGAGCTTCCAACCGTCCCAATCATTTTCATCCATTCCATCCTCTATTGAAATTATTGGATATTTTTCACATAATTCAACTAAGAAATCAACTTGTTCATTAGAATTTAACTTAGTTGAATTATTTTTTTCAAATATTGAATAGTCATAATATCCATCTTTGTAAAATTCTGATGATGCACAATCTAAAGCTATCATTACATCTTTTGTCATCTCATATCCTGCTTTATTTACTGCTTCAATAATTGTATTTATTGCGTCTTCAGTACCATCTAGTTCTGGAGCAAATCCACCTTCATCACCAACAGCTGTTGAAAGACCTCTTGATTTCAGAATGTACTTTAGATTATGAAAAACTTCATTACCAATCTGTAAAGCATTAGTAAAACTTTTTGCTCCAACAGGAACAATCATAAACTCTTGAAATGAAATTGGTGAGTCAGAATGACTTCCACCGTTAATTATGTTCATAAGTGGGACAGGTAAAACATTTGAATTTGAATCACCTAAATATTTAAAAAGAGATATATTTTTTTCATTAGCAGCAGCCTTTGAAACAGCTAGAGAAACTGAGAGAATAGCATTTGCTCCAAGTTTAGATTTATTATTCGTACCATCTAGTTTAATCATTTTTTCATCAATAAGTTTCTGATCAAAAATTGATAGGTTATTTAATTCTTTTGAAATAATTTCATTTACATTTTTCACAGCATTAAAAACAGATTTACCCATATATGAGTCCAATCCATCTCTTAATTCTACAGACTCATGTTCACCCGTAGATGCACCAGATGGAACAGCAGCCCTTCCAATTATATTGTTTGTGGTGATTACATCAGTTTCAACTGTAGGATTTCCTCTTGAGTCAAAAACCTGCCTCGATACTATTTTTTTTATTTTAGTCATTGGTTAATTTAGTTTTGATAAGAATTGATCAAATAAATAATTTCCATCATTAGGGCCAGGACCAGCCTCAGGATGATATTGAACAGAAAAACAATTCTTAGATTTTATTTCAAGACCAGCGACTGTTTGATCATTCAAATGTTTATGTGAGATTTTAACTGACTTGTTAGCAACAGCAGTATCATAATCAACAGCAAAACCATGATTTTGAGATGTTATTTCTCCTTTACCAGTATTGATGTTTAAAACAGGGTGATTAATACCTCTATGTCCATTAAACATTTTATATGTTTTTATATCATTAGCTAGGGCAATAACTTGATGACCAAGACAGATACCAAATAATGGATAATTTTTTTCAAGAATTTCTTTTGTTGTTTCTATCACTGTTTTTAATGGTTCAGGATCACCAGGACCATTTGAAAGGAAAAACCCATTAGGTTTAAATTTTAGCATTTGATCAAGACTTGTATCATATGGGAAAACTTTAACAAATAGATCTCTTTTAACAAAATTATCAAGTATATTCTTTTTAATTCCCAAGTCAATCACTGCTAACCTTTTATTAGATTGTTTATTTCCAATTTCATAAGGTTCTTTTGTAGAAACCTTAGATGCAAGTTCTAATCCATTCATACTTGGAAAATTGCTAAGTTTTTTCTTGATCTCTGAAATTTTATCAACCTCTGTAGTTATAGCAGCATTCATTGCACCATTATCTCTTATATATCTTACAAGGGCTCTAGTATCAACATCACATAAAGTAACTAGTTTATTTGATTCAAACCATTTTTTAATTGATTCAGAGTTAGATCTTGAGTTTACAGAACTAAAATTTTTACAGATTAGACCACTAATATAAATTTTATTTGATTGAGATTCTGACATTTTGATACCGTAGTTTCCGATATGAGAAGTTGTAGTTACCATTATTTGTCCAAAATAAGATGGATCAGTAAATATTTCTTGATATCCAGTTACTCCAGTATTAAAACATATTTCACCAAAAGAAGTGCCATTGATTCCGGAAGAACGACCATAAAAAATCGTACCATCAGCTAACAGTACGAGTCCTTTTTTCCTTTTTTTGTAAGTCATTTCGGAAAGTAAAATTACATAAAAAAAGGACATATGAAAATACATATGTCCTTTTGTTAATTACTTTTTATTTAGTGTTATTAAGACTCAGCTTTTTCCTCTGAATCGACCACTTGTTCTTTAGGAGATTCTTTAACTTGTTTTGAGTTATAAAGGTTATTAAAATCTACAAGCTCGATCATAGCCATTGATGCATTATCTCCCATTCTATTACCTAATTTGATTATTCTTGTATATCCACCTGGTCTATTAGCTACCTTTTGAGCTATCTCATCAAATAGAGTCTTAACACCATCCTTATTCCTCAATTTGCTAAAGCATAGTCTTCTATTATGTGTATTATCATTTTTGGACTTGGTAATTAAAGGCTCAATAAAAATCTTTAAAGCTTTAGCTTTAGTTGATGTAGTAGTAATCCTTTTATGCTCAATTAATGATACTGCCATGTTAGCTAGCATAGCTTTTCTATGAGCTGACTTTCTACCAAGTTTAATTGTTTTTTTACCGTGTCTCATTGCTTAATCTTTATCTAGTTTATATTTAGTAAGATCCATACCAAATGATAAACCTTTTAGTATAACTAATTCTTCTAGCTCTGTTAAAGACTTTCTACCGAAGTTTCTAAACTTCATTAAGTCATTTTTGTTGAAAGAAACAAGATCACCTAATGTATCAACCTCAGCAGCTTTTAAACAATTTAAAGCTCTAACAGATAAATCCATATCTATAAGTTTTGTCTTAAGAAGCTGTCTCATATGAAGAGATTCTTCATCATAAGTCTCAGATTGAGCAATTTCATCTGCCTCAAGAGTAATAAGTTCATCAGAGAATAGCATGAAATGGTGAATAAGTATTTTTGCTGCTTCAGTAAGAGCATCTTTTGGATGAATAGATCCATCGGTAATTATTTCAAAAACAAGTTTTTCATAATCAGTCTTTTGTTCTACTCTGTAGTTTTCAATATCATACTTAACATTCTTAATTGGAGTGTAAATTGAATCAATAGCAATTACCCCAACAGACTCATTATATTTTTTGTTTTCCTCAGCTGGAACGTATCCTCTCCCCTTATCAATGTTTAGTTCAATACTTAACTTAACATCTTTCTCAAGATTACATATAACAAGGTCAGGGTTAAGAATTTGGAAACCAGATATGAATTTTTGAAGGTCTGAAGCTTTTAGTACTTTCTGATTACCAACTATTACATTAATCTTCTCGTTATCGACATCGTCAATTTGCCTCTTAAGTCTAATTTGCTTTATGTTTAAGATGATTTCTGTTACATCCTCGACAACTCCTTCAATTGTAGAAAACTCATGATCTACACCATCAATTTTAATAGATGTAAACGCATAACCTTCTAAAGAAGATAATAATACTCTTCTTAGAGCGTTACCAATAGTTAAACCATATCCTGGTTCTAAAGGTCTAAATTCGAATTTACCATGAGACTCTGTAGAGTCAATCATGATTACTTTATCTGGTTTTTGAAAGTTTAAAATTGCCATATTTTTTATTTTGAGTATAATTCAACAATGAGTTGTTCTTTAATATTTTCAGGAATTTGTTCTCTTTCTGGAAGAGAAATAAATTCACCTTCAAGACGTTCTCTATTAAATTTTATCCATTCATATTCAGATATATTTTCTCTAAGAGAACTCTCAATTGCCTTTAAAGACTTAGATTTCTCTCTTATAGAAACCTTGTCTCCAGGTCTGAGCGTGTATGATGGGATATTAACAATTGATCCATTAACAAGAATATGTTTGTGAGAGACTAACTGTCTTGCACCATCTCTTGTATTAGATATTCCCATCCTAAATACAACATTATCTAGTCTAGATTCACATAGCTGTAAAAGTAGCTCACCTGTAATACCTTTTCCTCTATTAGCCTTATCATATATGTTTCTAAACTGCTTTTCAAGAATACCATAAGTATATTTAGCCTTCTGCTTTTCCATAAGCTGAATTGCATATTCTGATTTTTTGGCTCTTCTTTTTGTATTACCATGTTGCCCCGGTGGGTAATTTTTTTTCTCTAAAGAACGATCCTCCCCAAATAGTGGTTCACCGAACTTTCTAGATATTTTTGTTTTTGGTCCTCTGTATCTTGCCATTTAAATTCTATTTATTAAACTCTTCTTCTTTTAGGTGGTCTACATCCGTTATGTGGCATTGGAGTAACATCAACAATTTCAGAAACTTCTAGTCCATTATTATGTAATGTTCTAATAGCTGACTCCCTTCCATTTCCAGGCCCTTTTACTAAAACTTTAATTCTCCTAACACCAGCATCATGAGCGATTTTAGCTGCATCCTCTGCCGCAGTTTGAGCAGCAAATGGAGTATTCTTCTTAGAACCCCTAAAACCCATTTTTCCAGCTGAAGACCATGATATAACTTCACCTTTTAAATTAGTAATTGATATAATTATGTTATTAAATGAAGCGTTTATATGAGCTTCACCAGATGCATCAACAATTACTTTTCTTTTTTTACTCGTAGATTTTGCCATAATTATTTAGTTGCTTTTTTCTTATTAGCTACAGTTTTTCTTTTTCCTTTTCTTGTTCTAGAATTATTTTTTGTTCTCTGACCCCTTAATGGCAGACCTGTTCTATGTCTAATACCTCTAAAACTTCCAATATCCATCAGTCTTTTAATATTAAGTTGTGTCTCTGATCTTAACTCACCTTCAATTTTAAGCTTTCCAACAACATCCCTTATGCTAGCAATGTCTTTATCATCCCAATCAGAAACTTTCTTATTTGAATCAACTTTAGCCTCTTCTAAGATTGTTAATGCAAGGCTCCTTCCTATTCCATATATATAGGTTAAAGCTATTGCTCCTCTTTTATCCTTTGGTATATCTATTCCTGAAATTCTTGCCATAATTAACCTTGTCTTTGTTTAAATCTTGGATTTTTTTTATTTATAACATATAATCGACCTTTTCTTCTGACGATTTTACATTCACTACTTCTTTTCTTTATTGATGCTCTTACTTTCATAATATTTTTACATTCTAAATGTTATTCTTGCCTTTGTCAAATCATATGGACTCATCTCAAGTTTTACTTTATCACCTGGAAGAAGCTTTATATAATGCAAACGCATCTTACCAGAAATATGAGCAGTAACTACATGTCCATTTTCAAGTTCTACTCTAAACATGGCATTAGAAAGAGCCTCTATAATTTTACCTTCTTGTTCTATAGATTTTTGTTTAGCCATATTATATAGTTGGTTTACTTCTCATTGAACCAGATTTCATAAGTCCATCATAATGATGATTAAGTAAATATGCATTTACTTGCTGTATTGTGTCAATAGCAACCCCTACCATAATTAGAAGAGATGTGCCTCCATAAAAAAGTGCCCAGCCTTGTTGCATACCAATTAATTGGACAACTATAGCAGGAAAGATTGCTATAACTGCTAGATAAAGAGATCCAGGAAAGGTAATATGAGACATCACTGAATCTAAATATTCTGATGTTTCGTTACCTGGTCGTATACCAGGAACAAATCCACCGCTTCTTTTTAAATCATCAGACATTTTATTAGTTGGTACTGTAATAGCAGTATAGAAAAATGTAAAGATTATAACTAGAAGTGCAAATAAAACATTATACCATAATCCAAATATGTCAGAAAAACTTGCTTGAAGCCACTGACCAATTGATGAGTCACTAAAAACACTACCAATTGTTGCTGGTGCAAACATAAGTGCCTGAGCAAAGATTATTGGCATAACACCTGAAGCATTAAGCTTTAGGGGTATATATTGTCTTGTAGCCATACCAGGAGATTGAGATCCAGGTACAGAGTTTCTTCTTGCATATTGAACTGGTATTTGTCTTACAGCCATAACTAAAAGTATTGATAATAGAATAACTACTAACCATACTGCTAGCTCTATAACTACCATTATTAAACCTCCGTTACTTTCAGAAACTCTTGAGACAAGGTTTTGGGTAAATGAAAGTGGTAAAGTAGCAACAATACCAACAGTAATAAGAAGTGATATTCCATTTCCAATTCCTTTGTCTGTTATTTTTTCACCTAGCCACATTGCAAAAATACAACCAGTAACTAGAATAATAATTGATGATAGAACGAACATTGGAGTTCTACCAAAAATAAATGCACTATCAGGAACACCAAGTGCACTAAGTCCGTATAAATAGGCAGGAGCCTGAACAACACATATAAAGATTGTTAACCATCGAGTAATTTGTGTTATTTTTTTTCTACCACTCTCACCTTCTTTCTGAAGCTTTTGAAGATATGGAAGAGCTACTCCCATTAATTGAACAACAATAGCTGCTGAAATGTATGGCATAATACCAAGCGCAAATATGGATGCATTTGCGAAAGCACCACCAGTGAATGCATTTAATATACCTAATAACCCTCCTCCATCAGATCTTGTTGAAAGATCAGACAAAGCAAGAGAATCAACACCAGGAAGCACAACTTGTGCTCCTAATCTGTAGACCAATAATAAACCTAAAGTAAAAAGAATTCTATCTCTTAACTCTTTAATGTTATATATATTTTTTATTATGTCTACTAATTTATTCACTTTATATTTTAGTTATTTTTCCACCAGCATTTTCAATTAACTTTTCAGCTGATGCAGAAAATTTATGAGCAGCAACATTTACAGGAACATCAATTTTTCCTCTGCCCAGAACTTTAATAAGATCACCTTTTTTAGCAATTCTTAACTCAATCATTTTTTCGAAGGTTAAATCTTTTTTGATTTTTTTATCTTCAACTAAAGTCTGTATATCATCTACGTTAATAGTTTTATATTCAATTCTATTTATATTATTAAAACCAAACTTTGGAATCCTTCTTTGAAGTGGCATCTGTCCACCTTCAAAACCTATCTTTCTTGAATATCCAGATCTTGATTGAGCACCTTTATGACCTTTTGTTGAGGTACCACCTTTACCAGAACCTTGACCTCTACCAAGTCTTTTACCACTTGTCTTATTTGAACCTTTTGCAGGCTTTAAATTATTTAAGCTCATAATTATTTGTTTACAGAATTAATCTCTACAAGATGTTTAACTTTATCTATCATGCCAGAAATTGATGGGCTTAACTCATGCTCAACTTCCATTCCAATTTTCCTTAAGCCTAAAGCTCTGAGAGTTCTCTTTTGAGACTCTAGTCTTTTAATCGTACTTCTTACTTGTTTAATTCTAACTTTCTTGCTCATCCTTTAAATACTTTATCAAGAGAAATACCTCTTTGTTTTGAAATCATTAACGGACTTCTTAAATTAAGTAGTGCGTCAAAAGTAGCTTTAACAACATTATGTGGATTTGAAGATCCCTGAGATTTAGAAAGTACATTTTGAACACCAACAGCCTCTAAAACAGTTCTAACTGCACCACCAGCAATTACCCCCGTACCTTCAGTTGCAGGCTTAATAAATACTTTAGCACCCCCAAATTTACCTTTTTGCTCATGTGGAAGTGTTCCATTATCAATTGGAATCCTTACTAAATTTTTCTTTGCATCTTCAACAGCTTTAGAAATTGCAATTGTAACTTCTTTTGCTTTTCCAAGACCATGTCCAACAACACCATTTTCATCACCTACCACAACAATAGCAGAGAATCCAAAAGCCCTACCACCTTTAGTCACTTTAGTTACTCTTTGAATACCTACAAGTCTATCTTTAAGATCTAATCCAGCAGGTTTTACAAGTTCGACGTTTTTATAATTTTTATACATAGTTAAAATTTAAGTCCACCTTCCCTTGCACCTTCAGCAAGTGATTTAACTCTTCCATGATAAAGGTAACCACCTCTATCAAATTTTATTTTTTTAATACCTTTTTTGACAGCTTTTTCAGCAAGTATCTTACCGACATTAAATGAAACATCCATGTTAGTCTCTAATTTTAAATCAGTAATAGACTTGTCACGAGAAGAAGATTGCATTAAAGTCTTTCCACTAACATCGTCGATTAACTGGCAATAAATTTCTTTGTTACTTCTAAATACAGATAATCTAGGAAAATCTGATGTACCTGAAATCACTTTCTTAATTCTTTGTCTAATTCTATTTCTTCTGTATGTCTTAGTATTTCCCATATTAAGCTGATTTACCTGCTTTTCTTCTTATTTGCTCACCAACGAACTTAATACCTTTCCCTTTGTAAGGCTCTGGCTTTCTAAAAGAACGAATTTTAGCAGCAACATGACCTACTAGTTGCTTGTCCATTGATGTAAGTTTAATGATTGGATTTTGTCCTTTTTCATTAATAGCTTCGACTTTAACCTCTGGAGCTATATCCAATACAATCGTGTGAGAGAACCCAAGTGAAAGATCTAATTTTTGGCCAGAATTGCTTGCTCTGTAACCAACCCCAACTAGTTCAAGTTCTTTTGTAAAACCTTCTGAAACTCCTGTTACCATATTTGCAACTAGTGATCTGTATAATCCATGCTTTGATTTGTGATCCTTAGATTCAGAATTTCTTTTTACTAGAATTGTGTTATCTGATATATCAAAACTAACTCCATCAAAAACTTGAGACATTTCACCATTTTTACCATTAACAGTAATAACATTATTGTTAACGTTTACTGAAACACCTTCTGGAATACTTATTGGATTATTTCCTATTCTTGACATAACTTATATTTTAAAATACATAACAGATTAATTCACCTCCAATATTCTGGCTTGCAGCTTGCTTTCCTGTCATAACACCTTTTGATGTAGAAACTATTGATATTCCCAAGCCATTTAAAATTCTTGGGAACTCTTGAGAGCTAGAGTATTTTCTCAAACCAGGCTTACTAATTCTTTGTATTTCTTTAATTACAGGCTCTTTAGAAATTGAATCGTACTTCAAAGCAATTTTTATACTGCCTTGGTTGTTTTTTGTTTCCTCGAACTTATAACTAAGAATGTAACCCTGATCAAAAAGTATTTTTGTAATATCCTTCTTGATGTTAGAAGAAGGTATGTCAACAACTTTATGACCTGCCATGCTGGCATTTCTAATTCTAGTTAAATAATCTGCAATAGTGTCTGTATACATAATCTTTAATTTACCAACTTGCTTTAGTTACTCCTGGGATTAAACCTTTATTAGCCATTTCTCTAAACATGACTCTAGAAATCCCAAATTGCCTTATATATCCTTTTGGTCTTCCAGTAAGTTTACATCGGTTATGTAATCTAATTGGTGACGCATTTTTAGGAAGTTTTTGAAGACCCACATAATCTTTTGCATCTTTTAATGCTTGCCTTTTTGCAGCATATTTTGCAACTATACGTTGTCTTTTTCTTTCCCTAGCTTTCATTGATTCTTTTGCCATAATTCTTATTTTTTAAATGGTAATCCTAAATCTGTTAATAATGCTTGAGCCTCTTTGTCAGAGTTTGTACTTGTAACAAAAGTTATATCCATACCTGCAATCTTATTTACTTTATCGATATTTATCTCAGGGAATATAATTTGTTCTCTAATTCCAAGATTGTAATTTCCTCTACCATCAAATCCTTTTGGATTTATACCTTGAAAGTCTCTAACCCTAGGAAGAGCAATCGTAATAAGCCTATCTAGAAATTCATACATTCTCTCACCTCTTAATGTTACTTTAGCTCCAATTGGAGACCCTTTACGAAGCTTAAATGATGCAACATCCTTCTTTGATAGAGTTGCAATAGCTTTTTGACCTGAGATAAGTGTTAATTCATCAACAGCATGATCTACGAGTTTTTTATCACTAACTGCAGCACCAACTCCTCTAGAAATAACAATTTTTTTTAAAACTGGAACCTGCATTATATTATCCAACTGAAGTTTGTCTTTTAATTCATTAACAATCTTGTTAGAGTAATCTTCTTTAAGTCTTGGTGTATAGCTCATTTTTAGATTATTTCTTTAGATTTTTTAGATATCCTAACTTTTTTTCCATCCTCAACTTTGTAACCTACCCTAGTTTTCTCACCATCCTTAGTCATTAATGATAAATTAGAAATATTAATAGGTAGTTGTTTCTCAACTATACCACCTTTAGGATTCTCAGAGTTTGGCTTAGTATGTCTTTTAACTGTGTTAACACCTTCGACAATTGCTTTATTTGAGTTATAAAGAATTTTAAGGACTGTACCTTTCGCCCCTTTATTCTCTCCGGCAATAACTAATACTTGATCTCCTTTTTTAATTTTTATTTTATTCATCACATTCAATATTATAAAACTTCAGGTGCAAGAGATACTATTTTCATAAATTGCTTATCTCTTAATTCTCTAGCCACAGGGCCGAATACTCTTGTTCCTCTCATCTCTCCTGTTTGAGATAATAAAACACAAGCATTTTCATCGAATCTAATATAAGATCCATCATTTCTTCTAACTTCTTTTTTTGTTCTAACAACTACTGCAATTGAAACTTGACCTTTCTTTACAGTTCCATTTGGAGTTGCATCTTTGACAGTTACAACAATTTTATCACCTAATCTGGCATACCTTCTTTTCGTTCCACCTAAAACTCTTATAGTTAGAACTTCTTTTGCTCCAGTATTATCTGCTACCTTAAGTCTTGATTCTTGTTGTACCATTTTATTTTGCTCTTTCTATTATTTCTACAATTCTCCACTTTTTTGTCTTACTCATTGGTCTAGTCTCCATAATTTTTACAGTATCTCAACTTCATAGATCTCCAGGAGTATTTTTTGGACAATCTTTCCACGCAAATGGAACCAAGCTGTACTCTGCTAGAGTAATTCCTTTTAAAGGATCATGGATTGAATTTGCTACAGATATCAATAGTGTGATGTATGCATATATAGACAGAAAGAAAAAGTTACCAGTTACAACTTTATTCAGAGCTATTGGTTACCAAGGAGATAAAGAAATTCTTGAAATATTTGATCTTGCAGAAGAAATAAAGGTTACTAAAGCTGGTTTAAAGAAAGCTTTAAATAGAAAGCTGGCTGCAAGAGTTCTTAGGACATGGCATGAAGATTTTGTGGATGAAGATACTGGAGAGGTAATATCAATAGAGAGAAATGAGATTATTTTAGACAGAGATACTGTAATTGAGCAAGAGCATATCGAACAAATTTTAGATGCTGATGTTAAAACTATTCTTATCCATAAAGAAGATTCCCAAAATTCTGATTATGCCATAATTTATAACACTCTTCAAAAAGATCAAACAAATACTGAGAAAGAGGCCGTTGAATATATCTATAGACAACTTAGAAATGCTGAGCCACCTGATGAAGAGACTGCTAGAGGAATTATTGATAAGCTATTCTTTTCTGACCAAAGATATAATCTTGGAGAAGTAGGTAGATATAGAATGAATAAGAAGCTTAATCTAGATGTGGATATGGAAGAAAGAACATTGACGCGTCATGATATTACTACAATTATTAAATATTTGATTGAGCTTATCAATTCAAAGGCTGAAATTGATGATATTGATCACCTATCTAACAGAAGAGTAAGAACTGTTGGTGAACAACTATCTTCTCAGTTTGGTGTTGGTTTAGCAAGGATGGCAAGAACTATTAGAGAAAGAATGAATGTTAGAGATAATGAAGTATTTACTCCAATTGATCTTATTAATGCCAAAACATTATCCTCAGTAATTAATACATTTTTTGGTACTAATCAATTATCTCAGTTTATGGATCAAACTAATCCACTTGCTGAGTTAACTCACAAGAGACGTCTGTCTGCACTTGGTCCAGGTGGTCTTTCTAGAGAAAGAGCAGGATTTGAGGTTAGAGATGTTCACTATACACATTATGGAAGACTATGTCCAATAGAAACACCTGAAGGTCCAAATATTGGTCTTATTTCCTCTCTATCAGTTTATGCAAGAGTAAATAATCTTGGATTTATTGAAACACCATATAGAGAAGTTAAAGATGGTAAAATCGATTTGAAGAAAGTAACATATTTAACTGCAGAGGAAGAAGAGAATAAACTTATAGCGCAAGCAAATATTGACTATGATAAATCTGGTAAAATCACTACAGATAGGGTTATTGCTAGAGATCAAGCAGATTTTCCAGTAGTAACACCAGATAATATCAACTACACTGATGTTGCACCAAATCAAATTGCTTCAATATCTGCTTCATTAATTCCTTTCCTTGAGCATGACGATGCTAACCGAGCATTGATGGGATCTAATATGATGCGTCAAGCAGTTCCGCTTTTGAGACCAGAGTCTCCAATAGTAGGTACAGGTTTAGAAAAATCTGTTGCATCTGACTCAAGAGTACTTGTAAATGCTGAAAGGGATGGTGTTGTTGATTACGTTGATTCAAATAAAATAGTTATTAAATATAATTTAACTAAAGAAGAAAAGTTATTAAGCTTTGATGAAGATAGTAAAGTGTATGACTTAATAAAGTTTCAAAAAACTAACCAAGGAACATGTATAAATCTAAAACCTATTGTTGTTAAAGGTGATCAAGTTTCTAAAGGTCAAGTTCTATGTGAAGGATATGCTACTCAAGATGGAGAATTAGCTTTAGGTAGAAACCTTAAAGTTGCATTTATGCCATGGAAGGGATATAACTTTGAGGACGCAATTGTAATCTCTGAAAAAGTAGTTCGAGATGATGTATTTACTTCAATTCATATTGATGAATACGCTATTGATGTAAGAGATACTAAGCTAGGAACTGAAGAACTTACTGATGATATTCCAAATGTGAGTGAAGAAGCTACTAAAGAATTAGATGAAAATGGAATGATTAGAGTTGGTGCTGATGTTAAGCCTGGAGATATTTTAATTGGAAAGATTACTCCAAAAGGTGAATCTGATCCAACACCTGAAGAAAAACTGCTTAGAGCAATATTTGGTGATAAGGCAGGAGATGTTAAAGATGCATCTCTTAAAGCACCTCCATCGTTAAATGGAATTGTAATTGATAAAAAATTATTTGTTAGATCATTTAAAGACAAAAGAAGAAGATCTCAAGACAAAGTTGATCTTGAGTTATTAGAAACTAAGTATGAAAAGATTCTAGATGATCATAGACTAAAATTAGTAGAAAAACTTTCGTCAGTAGTAAATGGCAAGACTTGTCAGGGAGTATTTAATGATTTAGGTGAAGAAGTTCTTCCTAAGGGTAAGAAATTTACTACTAAAATGTTATCAAGTGTTGAAGACTATACTCATTTAACTAAAGGAGTATGGACAACATCTGATGATACCAATAATCTTATTTCATCACTTCTACATAACTATAGAATCAAGGAAAATGATATTCAAGGTTCCTTGAGAAGAGAAAAGTTTACTATTAGTGTAGGTGATGAACTTCCTCCAGGAATTAAAAAACTAGCCAAAGTTTACATCGCTAAGAAAAGAAAGTTAAAAGTAGGTGATAAAATGGCAGGAAGGCATGGGAATAAAGGAATTGTTGCAAGAATTGTTAGACAAGAGGATATGCCATTTTTAGAAGATGGAACACCTGTTGACATTGTTTTAAATCCGCTAGGTGTACCGTCAAGAATGAACATTGGTCAAATATATGAAACTGTATTAGGATGGGCTGGACAAAATCTTGGCAGAAAATTCTCTACACCAATTTTTGATGGAGCAACATTAGATGAAATTAATGAGCTTACTGATCAGGCTGGTGTTCCAAGATTTGGGCACACATACCTTTACGATGGAGGTACTGGTGAAAAATTTGATCAACCTGCGACTGTAGGTGTAATTTACATGTTAAAACTTGGTCATATGGTTGATGATAAAATGCATTCTAGATCAATTGGACCATATAGTTTGATAACTCAACAACCATTAGGAGGTAAAGCTCAATTTGGTGGTCAAAGATTTGGTGAGATGGAGGTATGGGCTCTTGAGGCTTATGGTGCTTCTAGTGCTCTCCAAGAAATACTTACGGTAAAATCTGATGATGTTATTGGAAGAGCCAAAACATACGAATCTATTGTTAAAGGTGAGAACCTTCCTGAAGCTGGTCTTCCAGAGTCATTTAATGTATTAATGCATGAGCTAAAAGGTCTTGGACTAGATATTAGATTAGAAGAAAAATAAATAAAGGTTAAAAAATGTCAAAAAATAACGAATTAATTACTCAAAAAAGATTTAATACTATCTCAATTGGTTTAGCATCGCCTGAAGTTATACTAGGTAACTCTAGAGGTGAAGTTCTTAAACCAGAAACTATAAATTATAGAACTCACAAACCTGAGAGAGATGGTCTATTCTGTGAAAGAATTTTTGGACCTGTTAAGGACTATGAATGTGCCTGTGGAAAATACAAAAGAATTAGGTATAAAGGTATTGTTTGTGATAGATGTGGGGTTGAAGTAACTGAAAAAAAGGTAAGAAGAGATAGAGTCGGACATATCAATTTGGTAGTTCCTGTTGCTCATATTTGGTATTTTAAGTCTCTTCCTAACAAGATTGGTTATCTTCTCGGTCTTCCTTCAAAAAAACTTGATATGATAATTTACTACGAGAGATATGTAGTAATTCAGCCAGGTGAAGCAAAGAATGCTGAAGGTGAGCCTGTTAATAAGATGGATTTTTTAACAGAAGAAGAGTATCTAGCAATAATGGAAACACTTCCTGCAGATAATCAATTTCTTGAGGACTCAGATGAAAGAAAGTTTATTGCAAAAATGGGTGCAGAATGTTTAATCGAGCTACTTTCAAGAATTGATTTAGAGGAGTTGTCATATGAGCTAAGACACAAAGCCAATAACGAGACTTCAAAGCAAAGAAAAACTGAAGCATTAAAAAGATTACAAGTTGTTGAGTCTTTTAGAGAGGGTAATGAAAGAAAAGAAAATTTACCTGAATGGATGGTTGTTAAAGTTATACCAGTTATTCCTCCAGAGTTGAGACCTTTAGTTCCGCTTGATGGTGGTAGATTTGCTACTTCAGATCTTAATGATTTATATAGGAGAGTAATTATTAGAAATAACAGATTAAAAAGGTTAGTTGAAATAAAAGCTCCTGAAGTTATTCTAAGAAATGAAAAAAGGATGCTTCAAGAATCAGTTGATTCATTGTTTGATAATACTAGAAAATCATCTGCTGTTAAAACAGAATCAAATAGGCCACTTAAGTCTCTATCAGATTCTTTGAAAGGGAAACAAGGTAGATTTAGACAAAACTTATTAGGTAAAAGAGTAGATTATTCTGCAAGATCAGTAATTGTTGTTGGACCCGAGTTAAAACTATATGAGTGTGGTCTTCCTAAAGATATGGCTGCTGAATTATATAAACCTTTTATAATTAGAAAACTTATTGAAAGAGGTATTGTTAAAACTGTTAAGTCTGCCAAGAAAATAATAGATAGAAGAGAGCCTGTTGTATGGGATATTTTAGAAAATGTTCTTAAAGGTCACCCTGTTCTTTTAAATAGAGCGCCGACTCTACACAGACTTGGTATTCAAGCTTTCCAGCCAAAATTAATTGAAGGAAAAGCAATTCAATTGCATCCTTTGACATGTACTGCTTTTAATGCTGACTTTGATGGTGATCAAATGGCAGTTCACCTTCCTCTTGGGCCAGAGGCTATTTTGGAAGCTCAACTTTTAATGCTTGGATCTCATAATATTCTAAATCCAGCTAATGGCTCTCCTATTACTGTTCCTTCCCAGGATATGGTTTTAGGTCTTTATTATATGACAAAATCAAGAAAGTCATCTGAAAATCTTAAACTAAAAGGTGAAGGTTCTATTTATTTTTCAGCTGAAGAAGTTACTATGGCATACAACGAGAAAAAAGTTGACTTGAATGCAATTATTAAATGTAGAATCAAAACTTCTGATTTAGAGGATCCTTATGAGATAATAGAAACTACACCGGGAAGAATATTTTTTAATGAGGTTGTTCCAGAAAAAGCTGGATTTTTTAATGAAGTTTTGACTAAAAAGAACCTAAGAGAAATCATTGGAAAAATTCTTCAAACTACTAGTGTTCCTGAGACTGCAGATTTTCTAGATAAAATTAAAGACCTTGGATATACATTTGCCTTTAAAGGTGGACTTTCTTTTAGTCTAGGTGATATTATAATCCCTCAACAAAAGCAAAATCTTATAGATGATGCAAATAATCAGGTTGATGGTATTATGAGTAATTACAATATGGGTCTAATCACTAACAACGAAAGATATAATCAAGTAATTGATGTTTGGACCTCGGCAAACGCAACCTTAACTGAACTTGCAATGAAGCAAATAAGTGAGGATCAACAAGGATTTAACTCTGTATATATGATGCTTGACTCAGGTGCAAGAGGATCAAAAGAACAAATTAGACAGCTTACAGGAATGAGAGGATTAATGGCAAAGCCAAAAAAATCTAATGTTGGTGGAGGTGAGATTATTGAAAATCCTATCTTATCTAACTTCAAAGAAGGTCTTTCGATTTTAGAATACTTTATTTCTACTCATGGTGCAAGAAAAGGTCTTGCAGATACTGCACTTAAAACTGCTGATGCAGGTTATTTAACTAGAAGACTAGTAGATGTTTCACAAGATGTTATTGTAAATGAATTTGATTGTGGTACACTTAGGGGAATTGAGGTAACTGCCTTAAAGAAAAATGAAGAAGTCGTAGAGACTTTAGGTGAAAGAATTTTAGGAAGGGTTGCCCTTAATGATATTGTAGACCCATCTTCAAATGAAGTTCTTTTAGAAGGTGGAAAATTAATTGATGAAGAAGCTGTAGCTAAAATTGAAGATACATTAATAACTTCAGTTGAAGTTAGATCTTCATTAACCTGTGAAACCAAAAAGGGTATTTGTGTAAGTTGTTATGGTAGAAATCTTGCCACTGGAAAGGCTGTTCAAATTGGTGAGGCAGTTGGAGTTGTGGCAGCTCAATCTATTGGTGAACCTGGAACACAATTAACTTTAAGGACCTTCCATGTTGGAGGGGTAGCAGGAAATATTTCTGAAGAAAACTCATTAATTTCAAAATTCGATGGAACTGCAGAAATTGAAGATTTAAAACTAGTTAAGTCTAAAGATAGCGATGGCAACAGCTCTGATATAGTTATTTCTCGTACTACTGAGATTAAAATTCTTGACTCAAAAACTAAAAATGTTCTAAGTACAAATAATATTCCTTATGGTTCTTACTTAAATATTAAGAACGGTCAAAAAGTATCTAAAGGTGATATTATATGTCAATGGGATCCATTTAATGGTGTTATTGTATCAGAATTTGCTGGTAAAATTGTTTATGAGAATATTGAAGTTGGTAAAACTTACCAAGTTGAAATTGATGAACAAACTGGATTTAAAGAAAAGGTAATAACTGACTCTAGAGATAAAAAGCTTATCCCAACACTTTTGATTCAAGATAAAAAAGGTGTGACTTTAAGATCATATAACTTACCAGTTGGAGCTCACATTATAGTTGACGAAGATGAGTCTATTGAAAAAGGAAAGATTCTAGTGAAAATACCAAGAAAATCAGCTAAATCAGGTGATATTACGGGTGGTCTTCCACGTGTAACAGAACTATTTGAAGCTAGAAACCCTTCAAATCCAGCTGTAGTTTCTGAAATTGATGGTGTTGTCTCATTTGGTAAAATTAAAAGAGGAAACAGGGAAATTATTGTTGAATCAAAATTTGGCGATATCAGAAAGTATTTAGTTAAGCTTTCTAATCAGATTCTTGTTCAAGAAAATGACTTTATAAAAGCTGGTATGCCTCTTTCAGATGGTTCAATTACTCCTAATGATATACTCAATATAAAAGGTCCATCTGCAGTTCAGCAGTACCTTGTAAATGAAGTTCAAGAAGTTTATAGACTTCAAGGTGTTAAGATTAATGATAAGCATTTTGAGGTAGTTGTTAGACAAATGATGCGAAAAGTTAAGATTATCGATCCAGGGGATACATTATTCCTAGAAGATCAACTAACATACAAGGATGACTTTATTTCTGAAAATGATAAACTTTATGGTATGAAAGTTATTGAAGAAGCTGGTGAAAGTGAAAATCTAAAAGTTGGACAACTTGTCTCAGCTAGACAACTTCGTGATGAAAATTCAATACTAAAAAGAGATGACAAGAATCTTGTTGAGGCTAGAGATGCAAAACCAGCAACTGCTTCAACTCAGCTTCAGGGTATAACAAGAGCATCACTACAAACGAAGTCGTTTATATCTGCAGCATCTTTCCAGGAAACAACTAAAGTTTTAAATGAAGCTGCTGTTAACGGTAAAAATGATACACTTGAAGGTCTTAAAGAAAATGTTATCGTAGGACACAAAATTCCAGCAGGTACTGGTATGAGAAAGTACGATGATATTATTGTAGGTCCAAAAGATGAGTATAATAGTTTGCTTATTAATAAAGAAGAAGAAGAGTTAAATTATTAATTTAACTATATGTCAAAAGAAAATGTAATTCTTGTTGATAAAAAAGATAATCAAGTTGGATTAATGCCAAAACTTGAGGCGCATCAAAAAGGACTACTTCATAGAGCTTTTTCTGTATTTATTTTCAACTCAGATTATGAGCTTCTTCTTCAAAAAAGAGCCTCCTCTAAGTATCATTCAGGTGGATTATGGACAAACACATGTTGTAGTCATCCAAGAGATGGAGAAGACATAATGGATGCAGCAAATCGAAGACTTCACGAAGAAATGGGAATAAAAACTAATCTCAGGAAAGTTTTTGATTTTATTTATAAAGCCGATCTAGATAACAATCTAACAGAAAATGAGTTTGATCATGTATTTTATGGTGTCTATAATGATGATCCTGTTTTAAATAGAGAAGAAGCAGATGATTTTAAGTGGATTGATATGGAAACACTTAAAAATGATATTGATAACAATGCAGATCAATACACAGTATGGTTTAAAATAGCTTTTGACTATTTTTATAATTATTTTAAAAAATGAAAGTTACAGTAAGTAGAAAAGCTCATTTTAATGCAGCTCATAAATTATATAGACCTGATTGGACAGATGAGAAGAATGATGAAGTTTTTGGAAAATGTGCAAACAAAAACTTTCATGGTCATAATTATGAGTTAATTGTTAGTCTAACTGGAGAAATTGATAAAGAGACTGGCTACGTTTACGATCTTGGAAAGTTAAAGGGTATAATAAAATCAGAAGTTGAAGATTATTTAGATCACAAAAATCTAAATTTAGATATCAATGATTTTAAAAATTTAAATCCTTCTGCAGAAAACATAGCTGTACTAATCTATAATAGATTGATTAAATATTTTGATGACTCATACAAGTTGAAAATAACACTGTACGAGACTCCAAGAAATTTTGTAGAGTACAGCGGTTAATCTAGTGTTAATGTCTGAAGAATTTTACCGTATTTAGAGTTTTTTATTTTTTCAGGTAAAGTATCATATAGCTTTAAAAGTAATTCCCAATTAGCATCAGGTATCTGACTTACAGCAATATATGGTGATATTTCATATTCAGAATTTGTTATAGAAAAATTTAAAGAGTATAAGTATTTTCTTCTAACTAAGTTTTCTAATTGTTGGTTAACTGAATCAATTCTTTCTTGGTTATTATCAATTTGGGCTTGATAAAATATTTCTAATAAGTCTAAATTTTGAAGATTATACTTTCTTATAATAGCTAAATATTCACCTAATAATTCGCTATTCTTTGAGCCTGAGATTTCATAACTGGAATCGAATGTTTGAAGCCTAGTATTTATATTTATTTCACCAGTATTACCAAAAAAAGTTATGATATCATTTAATGAATCACCATCATCCTTATCTAGATATAAATAATATATATCAGGCTCTTCTATTTCAGTGTCTAAAATAAATTCACTATTGCCATTAATGTTAATTGAATCTAGACTTACAATAATTGAATCTTGTTGTTGCTGAAGATAAACTGTTCCTTTTTTAAGTCCATCAATATTTCCTGTTACAATCATTTTATTTTTATTTGAGCTACAGCTTGATAAAAAGATTAGAAGAGTTAAAAAGTATATTTTTTTCATTTTAAATATTAATCCAATAGGTCAGTTTTAAGTTTATAGACCTTAGTTGAGGTGTTATTGAATTTTTTGTAAAATAATTATCATTATATACCAAATATAAGTCAGATAATGGTGCAAATCTCCATTGAAGCCTTGAATTTATTCCTAAGTTCTCAGATTGTGAGGAAAACTGAATATAAGTTGTCCAAAAAGTTTTTTTAGTAAAAGTAAATTCAAACTTAGGCGTTATAAGCCATATATCTCTGCTAGGATAGGGGTCTGGTAACTTAATTGAATCATAATTTAGTCTAAGTGATACATTAAAAATGGGTTGCTTCCTAAAACTTAAATTATTCTGTATTGAAAACTTTGTTCCATTATAAAATGAGCCATAAGAAATATTAGACCTAGTATTAAATAAATTTCTACTAGGAGACCTATAAGAAATTACATACTGTGTATAGTCATAATATTTGTTTGCTGGAAGAGGAGTGCTATTTTCAGTTCTTGTGGGATCAAAAGGATAATACAAAAAGTCTTTGGTTTTTCTTTGTTGAAATGATAATTCACTTTGATTTAAATACTTAATATCAACAGAAGTATAATGAATATTACCTTCATATTTTTGATCTAAAGTTGTTCTAAAAACCCATGCTGCATAATGACCAAATTCTATATTTAAGATTTTTGGATTTTTAGGATAAATCCTAAATCTATAATTAGGCTCAAACTTATACATTCCATATCTTCTGTAATACCCAAGGTCAGATCTAAAATCATCTCCAACATATGCAGAATAAAACATGAAGAAATGTTTTCTTGAATTTTTTGATATCATTAAACCGGTTGTTAAATCCTTCTCATTTTTTTCTTTATCTGAAGTAAATGATTTATGCAAAAAAGCTTTACCTGCCCAATCCCCATTATTTGACGCTAAGTTATATTCAGCCCCTAAAACTCTATTAAATCTATTTGAATCATCTACAAAGTCATATTTCTTTGTGTTTTCCCTATTTAAAAAGAATAAAGAAATATTTGATCTTGAAAACACTTTTTTTCTAAATGTCAATAGGCTATTATTATTTTGAGCAATTTCATTTTCTAGATCTTCATCAGTTAATACATTTAAAAACCCTATTCTTGTATCATCGTTAATTTTACCACTAAGTCTTACACCAGCTAAAATTTTATTTTCAATAATGTTACCATTTTTGTCTTGAGCTACTCCGATTCTCCTAGAGAAAAACGGTTGTGCGTCTCTTCCAGTACCAAAATCACTAAACAAATCTGAATTTTGAGTAAAAAATTGTCTTTTCTCGGGTAATTTAATTTCCCACTTAGTTGTATTCACGATTTGATCATCTACTTCCACTTGAGAAAAATCAGGATTTATTGTTGCATCTAGATTTAATGAGTTTGCTATAGGAATTTTGAAGTCAACTCCATAATCAAAGTAGTCTAAAGAAGAACTATTTTGAAAATCCTTTCCACTCAGTGTATTTATATAAGGTATAACTGTGAATGGCTTTTTAGAATTCCCTAATGGTTTTTCAAAATACAGATCCCCCATAAATGCTAAATTTCCTATACTTTGATTTTGGGGAATATTTATCCAAGTAGAATGTTCAAGTGATTGTGTATCACTTCTATACATATTAAATCTCCATTTTTTTGTACCATTAATAAAATATAGTTGATCAAATGGAATTTTAATTTCTGTTAAAAAATAATCATCGTATAGCTTAGACTCAACATACCAAATTGCATCCCACGAAGAATTTCTATCTGTTCTATAGTCTCTGTTTCCACCTGATACTAATATGTCTCCTTTTAATCCAAGATGATTAGTTTGAAATTGAAAAGCATTTGTAGCGTCATTGAAAGTATCAAAGATTAATTGAACATAATCTGCACTAGCTGTATTAAAATCTCTCTTGAGTGAATAAACAGTAAACTTTTTTTCTTTAGTAAATGATTTTACTAAAAAATATAAATTATCATCATCAAAAACAGCTTTGAATTCAGTTTGTTTTAAAGCTTGGACGGTGTCTGCAGGTCTCCATTGCCAGAAATCAGTTCCAACATTAGCTGTCTTCCAAACATCTTCAGATTCAATTCCGTCTATCTCAATACTTGAATTTATATACTTAACAGTATACTCCTGAGCAAAAAGACTATTACTCATGCAAAATAATATAGATAGAAGGATTTTTCTCAATTAGTTTTTTCTCGGTTAAAAGTAATATTTTAAACCCTAATAAAATAAAAGTAATTAGAGTATTATATTTGACCTAAGTTTTTAATCATAGTTTATGAGATTAATTGTTTTTCTTATCGCTAGCTTGTTATCAATAATAAACTGGGGATCCACTGGTCACAGGGCTTTGGCTGAAGTTGCATCATTTTATTTAACTGAGAATGCTAAGAATAAAATAAATGAAATCCTAGATGGAGAAACAATTGTCACCGCATCTATGTATGCAGATGATATTAAATCAGATAGTAGATACGATGAATATTACAATTGGCATTTTATAAACATGGAATTAGATGAGAACTATGAAGATACTGTTCCCTCAGAAAAAGGAGATGTTTTCATTGCAATAAATAAATGTATTGATATCCTTGAGAGTGATTCAGTAACAGATTCAGAAAAATCATTTTACTTGAAACTACTTATCCATTTTATAGGAGATCTTCATCAACCAATGCACATTGGTAGGTATGAAGATAGGGGCGGGAATAGAGTATATGTAAAGTGGTTTGGAAGAAATTCAAATTTACATAGAGTATGGGATTCTGAAATGATAAATGGATATAATATGAGCTATAGTGAACTTGCTAAAAACCTACCTACTCCTGAAAAACTTGAAATAGAATTTGAACGAGATGATCTAATTGGTTGGGTCAACGAAATCCATTCTTACACAAGAAAGATTTACAATGGTGTTTCAATTGATGATAATCTAGGATATGAATATCAGTATGAAAACTTTCAAACTGTAAGAGATCTAATTTTAAAAGGAGGTTTAAGATTAGCTTCAGTTCTTAACTACCTATTTGATTAAATCTATACTTCTATTAATAAATTCAGTAAGATCCTTACCAGTAAGATTATTTTGAGAAAGTTTTGCTAAATCAATTGATTGTTTTATCAAACTGTTTCTCTTTTTTTCAGTTCTTGTATTTAAAATTTTACCAACTAATTCATGATTTGTATTTACAATCAATGAATACATGTCTGGCAAATTACCCATTGCTCCCCCACCTGTTTGTTGCATTTCCTTCATTCTTCTCATAAATTCAGGTTGAGCAAGCATGAAAGGCATACTATTACTATCTAAGGCCTCTAACTGTACTGTATATTTTTCATTTTCAACTGCAGTCTCAATCATCGGTTTTAATTTCTCTTTTTCTTCATCAGTCAGCTTTGAAATTACTTCCTCATCCTTCTTTATCAAGTTCTCTAAAGTATCAGAATCAACTCTAGAAAATTTAATTTTTTCTTTCTTTGATTCAAGTTTCTGCATTAAATGAGGAATTATGGGAGAATCTAAAAGAAGAACTTCATAACCTTTTTCTTTTGCAGACTCAATGTAAGTATACTGCTCATCTTTATTTTGAGCGTAAAGAATAATTAAATTTCCATCTTTGTCTGTTTGAAGCTTTTTAATTTTTTTCTCTAATTCTTCGTAAGTAAAATATTTATCATCTACTGTTGGATAAAGGTTAAATGATTCTGCTTTATCATAAAACTTATCTTCAGTGAGCATACCATATTCAATAACAACTTTTATATCATTCCATTTACTTTCTAAATTCTCTCTTTCATTTTTAAATATTGAGTTTAATTTATCTGCAACTTTCCTAGTGATATAATTAGTAATCTTTTTCACAGATGCATCAGACTGAAGATAGCTCCTTGATACATTAAGTGGTATATCAGGAGAATCTATAACACCCTTGAGAAGCCCTAAAAATTCTGGCACAATACCTTCAACGTTATCGGTAACAAATACTTGATTTTGGTAAAGTTGAATTCTGTCTTTTTGTAGATTAAGATCATTTGATATTTTAGGAAAATATAAAATACCTGTAAGGTTAAATGGATAATCTACATTTAAATGAATATGAAATAATGGTTCTTCAAATTGATAAGGGTAAAGCTCTCTGTAAAATTGCTTATAGTCTTCATCTTTGAGATCTGCAGGAGGCTTAGTCCATGCTGGATTAGGATTATTTATTATGTTATCTATAGTTACTTTTTCTTCTTTTTCACCTTCTTTTCCAGGAATAGTCTCTTCCTTTGTGCCAAATTTAATTGGGTGAGGCATAAACTTATTATACTTATTAAGTAACTCTGAAATCTTACTTTCCTCAAGATAATCCTTAGAATCCTTAGATATATGTAAAATTATCTCTGTACCCCTTTCTTTTTTCTCAGATTTCTTTAGGCTATATTCTGGTGATCCATCACATATCCAGTGAGCAGCTGGCTCATCCTTATATGATTTTGTAATAATTTCAACTTTATCTGAGACCATGAATGAGGAGTAAAAACCAAGTCCAAAATGTCCGATTATACCTGTGTCTTTTGAAGTTTCTTTATATTTTTCTAGAAATTCTTCTGCTCCTGAAAAAGCCACATCGTTTATATATTTTTTAACTTCATCTGAAGTCATTCCTACACCATTGTCAATAATGTGAAGTTTTTTCGCCTTTTTGTCAATTTTTAATTCAACACCAAGATCACCAATCTCACCTTTAACTTCTCCAATACTTGATAAATGTTGAATTTTAGTTAATGCATCTGTTGCATTTGAAATAAGCTCTCTTAAAAATATTTCTTGATCACTGTATAGAAACTTTTTTATAAGTGGAAATATATTCTCAACTGAAACATTAATTTTTCCTTTTGCCATAATTTTTTTAATTAATATTTATCAAAAAAAATACCAATGTTTTTTTATGACATTTTGGCATTATTTTCTAATTAAGTAAAGTCCAACAAAATTAAGGAGACCATTGAAAGGCAAAAGCTCATATCCTATTGAATAACCTCCTAGCATTTCCTTAGGAAGATTTCCAATTACTATAATTATGATAATATTGATAATTACAATAACAAATACCTTTTTGTCATCTATTTTATATTTAGTAAATATCCCAAAAGCAAAAAGACCTAGAAGAGGCCCATAGGTGTATTGAGCAACTGTTAATAGAGAATCAATCACATTTTTATCCAATACATATCTGTAGATTATAACAACTATGATCAAGAGTATGCTCATCAATACATGAATAATTTTTCTAGTTTTTATAGATGATTCTTTAGAGCTATCGATTTTTAATATATCAACACAGAATGAAGTAGTTAAGGATGTTAAAGCACTATCTGCACTACTATATGCAGCAGCAATAAGCCCTAAAATAAATACAATACCTAAAAATTCACCTAATCCTGACCTTAAAGCAATTTCTGGAAATAATAAATCTGTCCTTGGTGAGTTATCAAGTAAGGGAATGCTAACTCCGTTTTGATTTGCATAAATAAATAATAATGCACCTAAAACAATAAATAAGAATGTAACTGCGGTAAGGATAAAGCTAAATACTATCATATTCTTTTTTGCCTCATTAATATTCTTACAGGTCAAATTCTTTTGCATCATGTCCTGATCTAATCCAGTCATACATATAGTTATGAAAGCCCCGCCAATTATTGACTTTAGGAAATAACTACGATCCATGAAGCTGTCAGTAACAAAGATTTTACTGTATTCATTAAATTCTGAGGATGATAAAAAATCATTTAAGGTCCAGCCTAGATTATCATTTATATAATATATTGATAGTATAACAGCTAATATCATCAATGTAGTTTGAATTGTATCAGTCCAAACAATTGTCTTTATGCCACCTCTTCTGGTGTATAGCCAAATTAGTAGAATTGATATGATAACAGTAATTTCAAATGGAATTCCAAGATCATTAAAAACAAATTCTTGAAGAACAATTGCAACGAGGAATAATCTAAAAGAAGCACCTAATATTCTTGAAATCAAAAATGAAATAGACCCTACATAATGGGAATTTTTACCAAATCTTGATAGTAAATACTCATATATAGATGTTAATCCAAGCTTGTAATATAATGGCAATAAAATATTAGCTACAATTAGATATCCAATTAAATAACCGATAACTACTTGAAAATAAGTAAATTGAGAGTCTTCAACCCATCCTGGGACTGATATAAATGTTACTCCTGAAAGAGATGCCCCTACCATCCCAAATGCAACTACTGCCCAATTTGAGCTTCTTTTTGCATTGAAAAAAACTTCATTATTATCTTCTTTTCCTGTAAAGTAAGAAATGGCAGTCAGGACCACAAAGTAGGATATAATTGCAATTAAAATTATTTGTGGAGATAACATTTTGTAAATATACAAAAGAACTTACATGAATATTTCTAAATTTGTTCAATGGAATTCCCTTCTAAACTTCTTGAGGATTTAGTGTATAATATTTCACAATTATCTGGAATTGGAAAAAGGTCAGCATTAAGAATTGCCCTTGAAATTTTAAGAAAACCAAAAGAATTTTCTAGAGATCTTTCAGAGAGTATTTATGATTTTAAAACTCAAATTAAATTTTGTTCCCAGTGTCATAATATATCTGATAAAGATGTTTGTGATATTTGTCTAAATTCTTCAAGAGATCAATCATTAGTTTGCATAGTTGAAGATATCAGAGACGTGATTGCGATAGAAAATACTAACCTTTATAATGGAGTTTACCATGTACTTGGTGGTGTGATTTCTCCAATTGAAGGAATAGGCCCTGAAGATCTTAACATTTCAACTCTAGAAAAAAAAATATCTGAAAATAATATCGTTGAGGTCATTTTTGCACTTAGTGCTACTATTGAGGCAGATACTACAAGCTTTTATATTTTTAAAACTTTGAAAAACCTTGATGTAAAAGTATCTGTTCTTGCCAGAGGAATCCCTGTTGGTGACCAACTTGAATATACTGATGAAGTTACATTGGCAAGAAGTATACAGAATAGACGCCCTTATGAAAGTAATCTTTCAAATCATTAATCATTAATATTGTAAATTTGCAAATACTTAAGTAATGGGAAAATATCTATTAAAACTCCCAAAAATGGGAGAGAGTATTGCTGAGGCTACTATAACTAAATGGTTAAAAGAGGTTGGAGATATAGTTGAAGTTGACGAATCAATTGTTGAGATTGCTACAGATAAAGTAGATTCAGATGTCCCTTCTGAATTTAAAGGAAAGTTAATTAAGAAGAATTTTGAGGTTAATGATATTGTAAAAGTTGGAGATACAATTGCAGAGATAGAAACTGATTCAATTGAAAATGATAATGAAGTGTTAGATAATTCTCCTAAAAAACAAGAAGATATTTTAGTTGAAAAACAGATTGTAGAAGAGGTAGAATCTAATATTCCTGAAATGGAAATACCTTCAATTAAACTGCTTGATGATTCAAAAAAAATTGAATCTGAAAATGAAATAAGTAAAAGTGATAGATTTTATTCACCATTAGTAAAAAGTATTGCTAAAAAGGAAAATATAAGTTTAAAGGAACTAGATCAGATATCTGGGTCAGGAAAAGATGGTAGAGTAACCAAACAGGATATATTAAATTATATAAAAGGTGATATAAAATCTGGAATTACTAATGATAGTTATGCGCCAACACAATCCTCAGTTGGTGATCAGATTGTAGAACTAGACAGGATGGGTAAGATTATTTTCAACCATATGACAGATTCTAAGAAAATTTCTGCTCATGTCCAGTCATTTGTTGAGGTTGATGTATCAAACGTTTGGGACTGGAGAGAAAAATATAAAAGATCATTTCAAGAAAATGAAGGACAAAAGCTTACATTCACTCCTATATTCATTAGCGCAGTAGTCAAGTCATTAAAGGATTTTCCAATTTTAAACAGTTCTGTAGTTGATGATAAAATTGTTATTAAAAGATCAATAAATATCGGAATGGCAACTGCTGTGGATAATGGTAATTTAATTGTTCCGGTTATAAAAAATGCAGATCATCTGAACTTAAAAGGACTTGCAATAGCCGTTAATGATCTTTCAAAAAGGGCTAGGTCAAATTCATTAAAACCTGAGGAAATTTCAGATGGCACATATACCGTTACAAATGTTGGTAATTTTGGTTCAATAATGGGTACACCGATTATAAATCAGCCACAAGTTGGTATAATAGCAATAGGAGTAATAAGAAAGCTTCCATCTGTAATAGAAACTGATAAAGGAGATTTTGTTGGAATTAGAAAAAAACTAATACTCTCACATACGTATGACCATAGAATTATTAATGGATCAATAGGAGGGAGCTTTGTAAAAAGAGTTGCTGAATATCTTGAAGAATGGGATATGAATCAAACAATCTAAAATGAAAATAAACCTAGATAGACCAATTTGTTTTTTTGATCTTGAAACAACTGGTGCTAAAGTTGGTAAAGATAGAATTGTTGAAATAGCAATTCTTAAAGTAGATGTTGATAAATCCGAGTCACAGAAGGTTTGGAGAATAAATCCTGAAATGGAGATTTCATTCCAGGCTACTAATGTTCACGGTATAACAAATGAAATGGTTAAGGACGAGCCAAACTTTAAGCATTACGCAAAAGAAATTTATGAGTTTATCAAGGGATGTGATTTAGCTGGATTTAATTCAATAAAATTTGATGTCCCAATACTTGTAGAGGAGCTAATCAGGGCAGAAATAGAATTTGATTTTACAAAAATTAGATTAATTGATAGTCAAGTAATATATCACAAGAAGGAGCCAAGAAATCTTACAGCAGCTTTAAAATTTTATTGTGATAAAGATTTAGAAAATGCACATTCGGCAATGGATGACACAATAGCAACATATGAAGTTTTTAAAGCTCAATTAGAAAAATATGATGATCTTAAGCCAAATATTGATTTTCTTAGTGAGTTCACAAAGAGAAATGATAATTTAGATTTTGCTGGAAAAATAAGGGTAGACTCTGATAATGATGCAGTATTTGCTTTTGGTAAATATACTGGTCAAAAAGTTATTGATGTATTTAAAACTGATACAGGTTATTATTCATGGATAATGAATGGTGATTTCCCTGAGTATACAAAGAAAATTTTTACACAAATAAAACTTAGTTTATTAAATTCAAAATAAAGTGAAAATAATTTGCATAGGAAGAAATTATTCCGATCATATAAAAGAATTATCTAATGAAAGACCTAAAGAACCTGTTGTTTTTATTAAACCTGATTCCTCAATAATAGCTAAAAATCAACACTTTATAATACCCGCGTTTTCCGATGATATACATCATGAAGTTGAATTAGTTGTAAAGATTAATAAAGTTGGTAAATATATAGATGAATCATTCTCAAATAAGTACTATAATCAAATTGGTCTAGGAATAGATTTTACTGCCAGAGATATACAGAATAAATTAAAAGAGAAAGGTCATCCTTGGGAAAAATCTAAGGCTTTTGATAACTCTTGTATGGTAGGAGATTTTATTAACGTTGAAGAAATTGAAAATATCTCAAACATAAATTTTGAGCTCAAAAAAAACAGTAGCATTGTTCAATCAGGTAATTCTTCTAATATGCTGTGGAAAATAGATGAGATTATTTCATATGTCTCTCAATATTTCACATTAAAGATTGGTGATTTGATCTTTACTGGAACGCCATCTGGGGTCTCCAAAGTGATAAGTGGGGATTTTCTAGAAGGCTTTATTAATTCCAAAAAAATGTTTTCACTAAAAATTAAATGACAATGGTTAATGAGATTTTTAATTTTTTAGATAAAACAAATAAAACAATTTCATTTGCAGAAAGCTGTACTGGTGGGGCCTTATCATCTTCTTTAACAATGATACCAGGTGCATCTAAAGTTTTTCTTGGTTCAATAGTTAGTTACAGTACTTATTCCAAACAAAAATTATTAAATATTGATAAATCGGATTTAGATAAATACTCTCCTGTAAGTGAAAGAATTGCAATAACTATGGCTGAGAATGTAAAAAAACAATTTAAATCTGACTACTCTATTTCTATCACCGGTAATGCTGGACCTTCAACTGATGGGCAAAAATCAAATGTTGGTGATTGTTTTATAGCTATTTCATCAGAAAATGAAATTTTCTGTGAAAAATTCAATGTAAATCAGTCAAGAGAGGATTTTATTGAGGCAGTTAAAAATATCTCATTTCAACTGTTCTATGATAAAATTATTATACAATAATTATTTTTTTATTAAAGTTAAATACATTAGTTTTGCACGTCATAAAATTTAGTACGTCATGTCTAAAACTTGCGAAATTACTGGAAAAAAAGTCATGTTTGGAAACAATGTATCAAAGTCTCTAAACAGAACTAAAAGAAGGTTTGATGTAAATCTTATTAAGAAACGTTTTTTTATTCCAGATGAGAATAAGTGGATAACACTTAAAATCTCTGCTTCTGCTTTAAAAACTATAAATAAGAAGGGTATTTCTGAAGTTTTGAAAGAGGCAAGAAAACAAGGAAAAATTAAATAATCATGGCAAAAAAGGGTAATAGAGTTCAGGTAATTTTAGAGTGTACAGAACACAAAGATTCTGGTATGCCTGGTACTTCTAGATATATTACTACTAAAAACAAAAAGAATTCTCCTGATAGACTTGAAATTAAAAAATTCAATCCTATTTTGAAGAAGATGACTGTTCACAAAGAAATTAAATAAGATGGCAAAAAAAGCTGTTGCTAGTTTACAAACTGGCTCGAAAAAACTTACGAAAGCAATTAGAATGATCAAAAAAGATGGTTCTGATTCATATTCCTTTGATGAAAAAATATTACCTCAAGATCTAGTTAATGATTGGCTTGCTGGAAAGCCAATTGTAAAAGAACAACCTAAACCTGAAAAACCAGCTGCAGAACAACCTAAACCTGAAAAACCAGCTGCAGAAGAAGCGAAGGCTGAAGAGCCAGCTGCAGAAGAAGCAAAGGCTGAAGAGCCATCTGCAGAAGAAGCGAAGGCTGAAGAGCCATCTGCAGAAGAAGCGAAGGCTGAAGAGCCATCTGCAGAAGACAAAGCTGAATAATAATTTATCTCTTTGTTAATCTGATTCTATTGATTCCAAAGACCTTTGGTTAATGATAAACTCTTTATTTAGGTTTAGCTTAGTGACTAAAGAATGATTTTGATCAATAATTCTCCAGTAAGGAAAGTTTTCAATATTATCCTCAATTACCATTCTTAAAAAAATTCCTGTAGTAACAGGGCATGTATTGTCTGCACCTTTTGTATTTGCTAAATCAAGTCTCATTTCCTTAAGTGATTTTGACGTACCTCTAGGAATATTAATAATAAAGCTTTTAATCTCCTCTGGTGAGGAGATATACATCCTATCTCCTGCCTTCATGTCAGCAAATTTTTTCTCTAAAACTTTAACAATGTTTCTGCCCATTAATTCAACGCACCTATGCCAATACTCCAAAGTTCCTTATTATATTCAGGAATATTGACTTGATTTATTTCATCTATTTCTTTTTTTAGTTCAACCCACTTTTCATCATGAGACTTAAGTGACTTAAGAATTCCTTCACTTACATTTGGTATATCTCCTTTGATTTCATCAAGAATAAAAAGATAATCTGCTAAAAATTTATTTGGAAAATTCTCTACATCATCATATGCTTTAGACATTCTCTGCATCATTTTCTTATCCCAGTTATTCATCAATTCTAGTAATTTTTTACCATTTTCCTTAACTTCTGGATTTTCATCTAATTCTTTAACAAGAACACCTAACTTATCTATAAGTTCTTTATTGCTATTTATATATTTAGCCATCTCGTTAAAATTATTCTCCATATGAGTAGCATATTTATCAAGATCTAAATAGTCCTCATCTGAAACACTAAAATTGGGATTCTTTAAAATTTCAAACTCAGAATTATATGATGTTTCCCCAACTTCTAATGTTAACGTATATTTTCCTGGAATAGCCTTATGTCCTCTAAAGCTACCTTCAATATATGCATAAGGGACTCCACTTAAAGAAGAATGTCTAGAATCCCAGACAAATCTATTCAATCCTGATTTATTCGATAATACAGGTTCTCTTGAAGGTCCTCCGTTATATGAAATAAAACTATTGTCAGGTTCACTAGTAATTTCTCTTACAAGTTTATTATTCTGATCATAAATCTTCATTGAAACTTTTTTGCCAGTATCTTCTTTTCCAATGTTATAATATATAACAACACCATTAGCTGGATTAACTCCAGTAAATGACGAAGTACCATCTGAATAATTTGAATTTAGTTGACTATACCAGTTTCCGATTGTTGAATTCTCAGGATCATATAATTTTGTATTATCATCACCATCCAGCTGTCTTATAAGTCCCATATCATCAAGTATCCAAAAAGACCTTCCATGTGTTGCTATGATTAAATCATCATGCTTAATCATTAGATCAGTAACACCAAGTACTGGCATGTTAAGATTAAATAATTCCCATTTTTTACCATCATTAAATGATATATAAACCCCTAACTCAGTACCTGCAACAAGAAGTCCCTTTCTTTTATCATCCTCTCTAACAACTCTAGTATAGGCACCATAAGGAATATCACCTGTAATATCCTTCCAAGATTTACCATAGTTTGTAGACTTATAAAGTCCAGGTGTCTTATCATTAAACTTATACCTAGTCGTTGCAATATATACCGTTGCTTTGTCATGAGGTGAAACATCAATAGCATTAATTATTGTTTCAGGAAGACCTTTAGGTGTAATATCGATCCATGATTCACCGCCATCTTGAGTAATATGAACTAATCCATCATCAGATCCAACATAAATTGTGTTTGGTTCATGAGGAGATTCAACTACATAACTAATGGTTCCATAATTCTCAGCACCAACAGCTTCGTTTGTATATGGACCACCACCATTTCCTTGTTTTTCATCTTCATCTCTTGTCAAATCTGGAGAAACTACTTTCCAAGATTTACCTTGATCATTTGTCTTAAATAGATGCTGAGCTGCATGATAAAAAGTATTTGGTTCATGTTGAGACCAAATAATAGGTGCATTCCAATTGAATCTGTATTTCATGTCTCTTGAAGCTCTTCCAATATAATTTATTGGTTCAATCATAACTTTTTTTCTAGCATTAGCTTTTGTATCATATATGTTGACACTTCCTAGGTAACTACCTCCCATAACAATACTTGGATTATCTGGGTCGAAAGCAAGAAATGCACTCTCTCCTCCAGCAGATGCTGACCAATCTCTTTCAGAAATACCTCCTCTAGATCCAATGCTTGCAATTTTAACTGTGGAATTATCTTGTTGACCACCATAAAGGTTATATGGAAATAAATTATCAACATTAACTCTATAAAATTGAGCAGTAGGCATATTATAGATACTAGACCAAGTATTTCCATTATCAAATGTTATTTCACCACCTCCATCGTCAGAAATTATCATATTTTTAGAATTATCCGGATTTATCCAAAGGTCATGATAATCCCCATGACCGCTATATATTCTTTTCCATGTTTTACCTCCATCTATTGATCTAAACGCTCTAGCACTTAACACATAAACTGTATCCTCATCGTTAGGATCGGCAAAAACTTCAATATAGTACCATGCCCTTGAAGTTAGTTCTGCATAAGAGCTAACTTTAACCCAGCTTTCACCAGCATTATTAGACACAAATAAACCTCCAGACCTTTTGTTTGAATTACCTTCAGCTAGAAGA
>CACEKL010000002.1 GCA_902560025.1 uncultured Bacteroidota bacterium
GAAAAAATCAAATCAGATGGAGATAATACAGAGATTGACTGGATTCATAAGAGTGAAAGGTTTTACGAAAAACTTGCAACGCCTGACGTAACTGTTTCTGACCTAATAGGTGATATAGACCCTATCAAAGCTACTAATCTCAAGTTATCCTATTCTGATGAAGAGGTAATTCATTTTGGTTTAATACCTAGAGCTCACAGATGTATTTTTGTTTTAAATGAGCTGCCGGATCTTCAACCTAGAATTCAAGTTTCTTTATTCTCAATACTTGAAGAAAAAGAAATTCAAATAAGAGGATTCAAGGTTAGGCTTCCCCTTGATATTCAATTTATTTTTACCTCTAACCCAGAGGATTATACAAACAGAGGAAGTATTGTTACACCATTAAAAGATAGAATTGGTTCTCAGATTTTAACTCATTATCCTGAGTCTGTAGATATTGCAAAAACAATTACAAGTCAAGAGTCAAAATTGAATTCTGAAACTATTTCAAAAATTCATATACCAGAGATTGCAAGAGATATTATTGAACAAGTATCTTTTGAAGCAAGAGAAAGTGAGCTAGTGGACAAAAAAAGTGGAGTAAGTGCTAGAATGAGTATTACTAGTTTACAAAACCTAGTTAGCTCTGCAGAAAGAAGAATGTTAATAAATAAAGAAGAAATAACGTCAATTAGAATGTCTGATTTTAACTCAGTTATCTCCTCAATAAATGGTAAAGTTGAGCTTGTTTATGAAGGAGAGGAAGAAGGAGCTGAGCAGGTTTCCTATAATTTAATATCAGATGCCGTAAAGACATTATTTACAAAATATTTTCCAAAAATTGAGAAACTCACAAAACCAGATGAAATATCAGTTTATGATTCTATTCTAGAATGGTTTACAGTCAATCAAGTAATTCTTAGAGATGATTTAAGTAATAAGGATTACGAATCAATTCTTAATAAAGTTAAAGATGCAGATTCACTATTAAACAAATTTATTCCAGACATTGATAAAAAGGACAAACTTTTCTTTATTGAATTCTTATTATGGGGACTTGAAAGCTTTAAAAAGTTAACTATAATGAGGACTAACAACGGAGTTGAATTTAAGGACCCATTCAATAACTTCATTAATAAGATCTAATCAATCTTTTTAATTTGAGACTTTTTGGCTTCTTTTTTTGATCCATCAAATCCTTCCACACCACTTACAGTTGTGTATTTGAGAATGTTTTTCTTACCAGGATTTAATTTAGAATATGCACTATGGCACATTACTGCCGCTTCATGAAAACCAGAAAGTATTAATTTGAGTTTTCCTGGGTATGTATTAACGTCTCCAATAGCGTATATACCATCAATATTAGTCTGATAATCCAAACTATTATTCACTTTTATTGCATTGTTTTCAATATTTAGTCCCCAATCTTTAATTGGGCCAAGCCTTGGAACAAGTCCAAACAGAGGAATGAAATAGTCTACATTAAAAGTTTCTATATTCCCATCCATATCAATAGAAACAGAGTTTAAAGATTTGTCTCCATGAAGTTGAGTAACTTGGCCAGGAGTTATCACATCAATTTTTCCAGAATTTTTTAATTCTTGAACCTTTGATACAGATTCATCAGCTCCTCTAAATTCATTTCTTCTATGAACTAAAGTTACTTTCTTAGCAATTTCAGATAGGTGTATTGTCCAATCAAGAGCAGAGTCACCACCACCTGCAATTAAAACATTTTTATCACGAAAATCATCTGGATTCTTAATCATGTAGAGAACACCTTTCTCTTCATAATCAGATATATTAGAAATATTAGGTTTTCTAGGTGTAAAGGTTCCAAGGCCTCCAGCTATTGCTATGACACTTGCATTTATTCTAGTTTTCTTGTCGGTTGAAACAATAAATGATCCATCATCAATCTTTTCAATTCCTTCAGCAGTCTCACCTAAAGTGTATGAGGGAGAAAAAGGCTTAATCTGTTCTAGAAGATTTTCAATCAAGTCACCTGCGATTATTTCCGGATATCCTGGAATATCATAGATAGGTTTTTTTGGATATAATTCAGTAAGCTGACCACCTGGCTGTGTTAGTGAGTCAAGAATATGGCATTTCATCTTTAATAGACCAGCTTCAAATACTGCAAATAATCCCGTAGGACCAGCACCAATAATTAATATATCTGTTTTAATCATTTAGAGAGAGGTAAGACAGATTTAACTTCTTTAATCTCAGGAGCATATTTTTTAATTGTGGTTTCAACACCCAGCTTTAGGGTCATTTGGTTTACTTTACAATTAGCGCATGCACCATGTAATTTAATATTAACAGTTGATTTATTAATTGATTCTAAAGAGATATCACCACCATCTTGAACTAGAAATGGTCTGATTTCTTCTAATGCTGCTAATATTTTTTCTTCAAGTTTTGTCATTATTTTTTAATTGCAGAACATCCAACTAAATTAGTTATTTCAACAATTTTTGTTGGTGGTAATTCTTTATTTCTAATTAATAATTGTTCAACTACATTTTTGGAGATATCATCAAATATTTTTGAAGCTTCAGTTGATTCTTGAAGTGATGCAGGCCTTCCAAAATCAGAAGCTTCTCTTAAGCTTTTAATTAAGGGTATCTCTCCTAAAAAATTAATATTTAAATCCTTAGAGAGGTATTTAACTCCTGCTTCTCCAAAAATATAATGCTTATCTTCAGAATCCTCTGTTTTAAAATATGCCATATTTTCTACCAAGCCAAGAATCGGAACTGATATACTATCCTGCTGGAACATTTTTATTCCTCTTCTAGCATCTGCAAGAGCTACATTCTGAGGAGTACTGACAATAATAGATCCAGTAATTGGAAGTGATTGAACCAGGCTTAGATGAATATCACCAGTGCCTGGAGGAAGATCTAAAAATAGAAAATCAAGATCACCCCAATTAGTATCAAAAATCATTTGGTTTAGAGCTTTGGAAGCCATAGGGCCACGCCAGACAACAGCCTGGTCAAGTTTAGTAAAAAAACCAATTGACATTATTTTTACACCATAACTTTCAATTGGTTCGATCTTGGACTCATCATTAACTTTTATCGACTTTGGGACATATCCTTCAACATCCATCATTGTTGGGACTGAAGGACCATAAATATCTGCATCTAATATTCCTACTTTACATCCTTTTTTTGCAAGAGAGGCAGCAAGATTAATTGTTAAAGTAGATTTCCCTACTCCACCCTTTGCTGATGAAACTGCAATAATTGAGTCAACACCAGAAATTTTTTTTGATTGTGATGAGATTTTAGCTGGTGCCTTTTCAATTTTTGTGTTAATATTTATCTTAGCTTTTTCATAAATCTCATTATGAATAATTTTCATAATATCAACTTCAAGCTTTTTTCTTGCCTGAAGAGTTGGATTACTTAATGAGAGATCAATATCAACTTGATCACCAAAAACTTGAATATTTTTTAAAACTCCAGATGAAACTATGTTATCATCTGAACCTGATAAATTAATTTTTTCAAGAGTCTTTGAAATATTTTTTTTTGACAGCTCCATAAAACTTAGTACAAATATACTAGTAAGTAATAACTTAAAAAACCTAAGAAAATACTAATTATTTTGGGATCCAGATCTTTTGTTCAAAATCCAATACTTTATCATCTTCTATTATTATTCCTTCACTCTCTAATAATTGTCGCATTAATTCAAAACCTTTAAAATGATTTTTACCTGTTAAGAGTCCATTTCTATTTACAACTCTATGGGCAGGTATTGAAGAATCACTATGACTAGCGTTTAGTGCCCAACCAACTGTTCGTGCACTTGAAGAAGATCCTAGGTGCTTTGCAATTAAGCCATAGGTTGTAACTCTACCGTAGGGTATTCTTCTCACAACATGATAGACCCTTTGAAAAAAATCATCTTTTTTCATTTACTATAAACAAAGAATTTAAGAGTTAGATTTTTGAAGTGTAAAGGAAAATTCAGTGCCAACACCAACCGTACTCTTAACAAATATTTGTTCTTGATGAGCTTCAATTATATGCTTAACAATTGAAAGACCTAAACCAGATCCACCTTTTTTTCTGGAACGATTTTTATCAATTCGATAAAATCTCTCAAAAAGTCTAGGTAGATGTTGTTCATCTATTCCTTCACCATTATCAATGACTTTTACTAATATCTTATCTTTATTAAAATCTTCAACAGAAACTTTAGTAAAACCGTTTTTTATACCATATTTCAATGAATTAACAACAAGATTAGTTAGAACTTGCAATATTCTTTCTTGATCAGCATTAACAAAAATTGGCTCTGAATAATCTTTATCATAGTTTAGAGAAATAGTATTTTTTTCAGATTCAAATTCCATTAATTCAAATGTATTATCAATTAAATCAAAAACATTAAAATCTGTTTTATCAACAGTTTTAATACCTGATTCAAATTGTGTAATGAGGTCTAAATCTTTAACAATTGCAATTAATCTTTCAACTCCTTTTGCTGCTCTTTTAAGATATTTATCCCTAACCTTCTTATCTTTAACAGCTCCCTCAACAAGAGTAAGAATATAACCCTGTATCGTAAATAGAGGAGTTTTTAGTTCATGAGAAATATTTCCAAGGAATTCTCTTCTGTAGTTTTCTTGATTCTTTAAAACATTTATTTCAGAGGTCCTCTCTCTAGCTTTCTTAATCAAATCAATAGTTAATTTTTCAAGATTTTTTCCATCATAACTATCTTTAAGAATTTCTTCATTCAACTCATCTAAAACTTTCCTAACTCCTGTTTCAATATAGAGTCTTATATATATTTCAAGGGTATAACGTATTATAAAAAAAAGAATTAAATAGTATGCAATAGAAAGGAGTAACTGGTTAAGTCCTTCAAAATTTGATGGTACAATTAAGTGAAAAAATAAAAAATCTAAGAGAAATACAAATAAAGTTAAGATTAGAGAGGCTCTGAAAGCTTGTGGATTATATGAAAGCTTAAAAATAGAAGGCATTATTCAATAACAAACTTATATCCTACACCCTTAACAGTTTTAAAATACTTATCCCCTACTTTTTCTCTTAATTTTCTTATATGTACATCAATTGTTCTATCTCCAACAACAACTTCACTTCCCCAGACTGTCTCCATTATTTTTTCTCTCTTATAAACTTTATCAGGTTTAGAAGCAAGAAGATAAAGTAATTCGAATTCCTTTCTTGGAAGATTTAATACCTTATCTGATATATAAACTTTATACTTTTCCCTATCTATTTTAATATCATCAAATACTATCTCATTAATATCCTTGGCAATGACTTTTTGTAATCTTCTTAGAAGACCTTTAACTTTAGATACAAGCACTTTAGGTTTCACAGGTTTAGTGACATAATCATCAGCTCCTGCATCATATGCAGCAACATGGGAATAGTCTTCTCCTCTTGCTGTAAGAAACATAATTATTGTATCATTAAATTTATCGTCAGATCTAAGTTTTTCACAGGCCTCAATTCCATCCATGTTAGGCATCATTACATCCATAATTATTAAGTTTGGACTAATATTGTAGGCCATTTCAATTGCAGACTTTCCATCAGCTGCAGTTGAAATATTATATCCTTCGTTTGACAAATTATATTTCAGAATTTCTAAAATATCTGGCTCATCATCAACACACAGTATTTTTATGTCAGACTTTTTCATAATTACCTCAATGTAGTGAATTAATTAATTTAAATGTAAGTTGAAAAAAAAATTAATTTTTATGAAATGATTACTTAACAATAACTAAATAATAATTTTTTCTTCCCCTTTGAAGAAGAAGGTATTTATTGTTAATTAAATCTTTATTTGAGACTATAGTATTTTCAGATACTTTGATTTTATTTACAGAAATAGAATTTTCTTTTATAGATCTTCTGGCCTCACCCATTGATTTTAAAAAATTGGTATCCTTTGCCAACAAAAAATCAATATTTATTCCTTTAGCAAGTTCTTTAGAACCAATTGATGAACTAGGTACACCATCAAAAATCTCATTAAAAGTATTCTCATCTAATGATTCTAAATCTTCTTTACTTGAATTACCAAAAAGGACTTTAGATGCTTTAATCGCATTCTTCAAATCATCTTCACTATGAACCATTGATGTGATAGAGTCTGCAATCTTGTTCTGAAGAAGTCTTTTTGATTTGTCTTTTTTGTGCTCATCAATTAGATCTTCAACTTCTTGCTTATTAAGAAAAGTAAAAACTTTAATGTAATTAACTGCATCTTCATCAGATATATTTAACCAATACTGATAGAACTTATAAACAGATGTTTTTTCTTTATCTAGCCAGATATTACCCCCCTCTGACTTACCAAATTTTGATCCATCTGATTTTTTAATTAGAGGGCAAGTCATAGCAAAAACCTTCTTGTTTTCTTTTCTTCTAATCAACTCGGTTCCTGTAGTTATATTTCCCCATTGATCGCTTCCTCCCATTTGTAGCATACAGTTCATTTCTTTATATAAATGCAGAAAATCATAGCCTTGAATAAGTTGATACGTAAATTCAGTAAAGGACATTCCTTGAGTTGTATCTTTTGAAATTCTTTTCTTAACTGACTCTTTAGCCATCATGTAATTAACTGTTATATGCTTACCAATATCTCTGGAAAAATCTATTATAGAGAATTTTTTCATCCAGTTATGATTATTGACTAAAATGGCTTTGTTAGATTTTTTTGATTTAAAATCTAAAAATTTTTCAAATTGTTTAGTTAATTTTTTTTCATTGTAATCTAAGACCTTCTTATCAAGTAAATTTCTTTCATCAGATTTACCAGAGGGGTCTCCGATCATTCCAGTTGCACCTCCTAATAAAACTATTGGTGTATGACCAGAATTCTGGAAATGTTTTAGTATAAAAATTGGAACTAAACTTCCAATATGGAGAGAGTCAGAAGTTGGATCAAATCCAATATAACCAATTGTTTTATTTTTCTCTAAATGTTCTTCAGTTCCAGGAATTACATCATGTAACATTCCCCTCCATTTCAATTCTTCTATAAAATCTTTCATTAATTAATATTTTTTAAACTATCAATAGATTTCAATATTCTAATTTTAACTTTTGCGTAAATTTCATAGTGATCTCTTGGATTTTTTGAATAATAAAGCTCACTTTCAAAAAACTGTAAACTATCAATATTATGTTTCTTATAGATCAACTCATCACTTAATAAGTTATTATCTATTTTTAAATCAAATCCACTAGCTGCATTCAAGATCATTATATCAAAAATAATGTTTTCCATTTTTTCTTTACTAATAAGATTATCTGGAACATTATCAGAGCAACCTATAAATAAAAATATAATTAACAAATATTTTTTCATCTATCAAAAACTAGTTTTTTACCATGTGGAGTTTCGTTAACCTTTCCATTAGAATATACAACTCTTCCATTTAGAATTGTAGAATGAATGGATGAACTAAAAGTTACACCTTCAAAAGGTGACCATCCACATTTATAAAGTAGTGATTTTTTTGTGACTAGAGTTGGAGAATTAGGATCAATTAGCACTATGTCAGCGAAATAACCCTCCTTGATGAAACCTCTTCTGTTAATATTAAAGACTTTTGAAGGGTTATGAGAAATTTTTTCTACAATTTTTTCAACGCTTACTCCATGTTTTGGTGATTCATCTAGTAAAGATAAAATTGTATGCTGAACCATAGGTCCACCCGAAGGACAATTAAAGTAACTGTTTTCTTTTTCAATTTCTGTATGGGGTGCATGATCTGAAGCTATAATATCTATTTTATCTTCCTTTATTGCATTCCAAAGCGCATCTTTATCACTCTGAGATTTTATAGCCGGATTCCATTTAATTTTTGAGCCAAATTTTTTATAGTCTTTATCAGTAAACCATAAATGATGAGCACAAACTTCAGCTGTGATTTTCTTTTCTTCAACAGGAAGTTTATTGTTAAATAAATCAAGTTCTTTTTGAGTAGAAATGTGGAAGACATTAAGTCTTGCTCCAGTTTTTTTTGCTAGATCAGTAGCATATTTAGAACTTTTATAGCATGCCTCTACACTTCTAATCTTTGGGTGACATTCCATTGGAACATTTTCACCATAGGTTTCTTTATATTTTTTTGAATTATTTTTAATTGTTTGTTCATCTTCACAATGGGCAGATATTGGCAGAGATGTTGATGAAAAAATTGTTTCTATAGAATTTAAATTATCTATTAACATTTTTCCTGTTGATGAGCCAAGAAATAGTTTTATACCAGCAACTTCAGTAGGATCTATTTTTTTAATTTCATCTAGGTTGTCATTAGTACCTCCAAACATAAAAGAGAAATTACAGTATGAATCAATTGATGCTAAACTTATCTTTTTATTGAACTCCTCAATTGTTGTAGTATTAGGATTTGTGTTTGGCATTTCTATATATGAAGTCACACCTCCTGCAATTGCTGCTTTTGATTCAGATGAAATATTTCCTTTATGTGTAAGTCCAGGTTCTCTAAAATGTACTTGATCATCAATCATACCAGGAATAAGAATTAATCCGTCAGCATCTATTACTTCAGTATCTGAATCTATTTGTATGTTTTTTGATACCGAGGATATTACTTCACCTTCGATTAATACATCTTCTTCTAATCTATTTCCTTCGGTAATAACAGTTGCATTTTTTATTAATAGTTTACCCATTCTACTTAAAAAAAGAATTAATTTTTAATTTAATAACTCCAAAAATTGCCTCAAGAATTATACTGTGATTCATTTTTGATTTACCTAATTTTCTATTGACAAAAATTATTTGATGCTCTTTTAATTTAAAATTTTTTTTCCAAAGTTTAAATTTCATTTCAATTTGAAATGCATATCCATTAAATTTTATTTCACTTAATTCAATTGAACTTAATGCATTTTTAGTATAACCGACAAAACCTGATGTTGCATCTTTTATTGGCATACCAGTAATTATCCTAACATATAAGTTTGCAGCATATGAAAGAAAGATTCTGGATAAAGGCCAATTAACAACACTAACACCCTCAATATATCGAGATCCTACAACAACATCATATTTATTTTGAATTAATTGAATTTTAAGATTTTTAATCTCATTCGGATCATGTGACATATCAGCGTCCATCTCAAAGATATAGGAGTAGTTGTTTTCTAGTGCCCATTTAAACCCTGCCTTATATGCAGAACCTAATCCAGATTTTTTTTCTCTATTTATAAGAAATACTCTGTTATTATGGATATTTTTTTGATTTTCAACTATTTCAGAAGTTCCATCAGGAGAATTATCATCTATTACAAGAATATCATTTTTATCCTCTAGATCTATTACCTTCTTAATAACAGCTTCAATATTTTCTGCTTCATTGTATGTAGGTATAATAATTAAACTATTGTATTTCATTATTTATAGCAGTTATTCCATAGTTTTGTTTAAAATATGATTCAAAATCAAGATATCACCAGTTTTTTTGTTCTATTTGTATTATTGGTATTTTCTTTATTCCAAATATTTCAAAGAGTAAAATTAGTTTATTTATTTAGAAGTTTTGGTTATCATTTTCGTAATATTCTATTACCATATAATTCTGATGATCTTAGTATTTCAGGTTCAGGAACATCAGTAATTAACTATTTTCATTATTTCTATATATTCTTTTTTTTACTTATAAACGGTGTAATTATTTCTTATTTCGGAGCCTGGTATGAAGGAGGAGACTTTAAGTCAAATAAATTAAGTTATGAATCATTCCTGAGTTATTTTCAATTTAGTTCACTCGTATTAATTACTATTTTAATAAGATTTCTAGTAATCAGATTTGTTTTAGATCTATTTATAAACTCAAAGCTTAAGTTTTTATTTTATAAAAACTTTATTATAAACATTATTATTGGGTCATTACTGTTTCTTAATTTTGTTATATATAATTTAAATCCCTCCTACGAAGTCAATTATCTTTATATTATATTTTTAGTATTATTTCTTCTACATTTTATTTTTCAAACAAAGAACTATTTAAGTTATTTTGTTAAACTTGAGGTCAAGGAGGTAATGTATTTTATTTTGTATCTTTGTGCCTTCAAACTAGCCCCTTGGATATGGTTATATTCTATAGGTTTATGAAAACTAATTAAATATGAGTATTAAAACCGTTCTTATTTCTCAACCTGAACCTACTAATGGTAACTCACCCTACTCAAAACTAGTTAGAAAGCATAAGATCAAGGTTGATTATAGGCCATTTATTCATGTTGAAGGCTTAACAGCAAAGGAGGTCAGAGCTCAAAAAATAGATTTCTCAAAATTTCAGAATATTGTTCTTACAAGCAGAAACGCTGTAGATCACTTTTTTAGAATTGCTGAAGAGATGAGATTTAAAGTTCCAGATCAGACAAAATATTTTTGTCAATCTGAGGCAGTAGCTTACTATTTGCAAAAATACGTAGTCTACAGGAAGCGTAAGATATATGTAGGTAATAATAGTTTTAAAGATCTTGAGGCAACCTTTCTAAAATTTCATAGAGAAAAATTTTTAGTCCCAAGTTCTGGTAGTCTTAACCCAGATATAGTAAATACGCTTGATTCATTTGAAATTTCATGGGAAAGAGCACAGCTTTTTAAAACTGTAGTTTCAGATTTATCTGATTTAAGTGATGTTTACTATGATGTACTTGTTTTTTTTAGTCCACTAGGTATTGAATCTTTATTTGAAAATTTTCCTGATTTTAAACAGAATAAAACTCTTATTGCTGTCTATGGAAATACAACCGAAGAGGCAGCAATTGGAAAAAAACTTAGAATTGATATTAAGGCACCTACAGAAGTTGCACCTTCAATGGCAATGGCAATTGAAAGATATATAAAAGGTTAATTTCTTTTACCAAACCTCATCCATAGATACACTAGGTTAGCAATTGATGCTAAAGCAGCAACAACATATGTACCAGCTGCCCAGTTAAGGGCTTCTTTAGATTGTACTAATTCTCTTTGATTTACGATTCTTTTTCTTTCGAGCCAATAAATAGCTCTCTTACTAGCATCAAATTCAACAGGAAGAGTTACTAAACTAAATAATGTTCCAGAAGCAAAACCAAGAATTCCAATACTAACCGCAGTTTGACCTAGTATAGGAGATGTTTGCATTAAAATAATCCCTAAAAATAAGACCCACATAGCAAGATTTGATGTAACACCTACCATTGGGACTAGTATAGTTCTCATTCTTAACCACTCATATCCTTTTGCATGTTGAACAGCATGGCCACATTCATGAGCAGCAACAGCAGCAGCAGCAGCATTTCTTTCACTATAGACACTCTGACTGAGATTAACAGTCTTCTTTTGAGGGTTATAGTGATCTGTTAACTGGCCTTTTACTGAAATTACTTTGACATCATAGATGCCATGATCACTTAGCATTTTTTCAGCAATTTCTTTACCTGACAGATTTGCTGATAATGTTTGCTGAGAGAATTTTTTAAATTTTGATTTTAACTTGTTTGATACGTAGAAACTTAGTAACAAAAATGGTATAAAAATTAGGTAATAATTTAAATCGCCATAGAAAAGAATATCCATAAATCTATTTTTTTATAAAATTAAATAAACAGTTTAATTGAAAAAAAAATTATCAATTTTTTAACTTAAAAATAATAACAAAGAGTTGTAAAATTGCAGTAACACTATTAGCTACTATAATTGCAATACTACCTATTAAAATCCCATATACTAACCAAAGCAAGACACCAACAAACATTATCAAATACATCGTAAGAGAAACACCCTGAGCTTTCTTTTCTTTATAAATTTTATAAACTTGCGGGATGAATGCTGAAGTTGTAAGAATTGCAGCTATAATTCCAATTGATTCATGAAATGGATCTATCATACAACTATATTAATGATTTTACCGGGGACTACAATAACTTTCTTTGGTCTTGTATTGTTTAAGATTGATATTGTTTTCTCATTGGACAAGACAATTTTTTCAATTTCATTAGCATCTAATTCCAAAGATAAGTTTATGGTAAATTTTGTTTTCCCGTTAAAAGAAACTGGATAATTCTTTTCAGATTCAATTAAGTATTTTTTGTCAAATTCAGGGTATTTTTCATCAATTATTGATTTTGTATTTCCAATTTGACTCCAAAGTTCCTCAGCAAAATGAGGAGCGAAAGGAGAAATTAAAACAAGTAATTGCTCTAGTATTAACCTGTTGTTACATTTTAATGCACTAAGTTCATTTATACAAATCATAAATGAACTTATACATGTATTTAAACTGAGCTTTTCAATGTCTTCAGTAATCTTTTTTATTGTTTTATGTAGTGATTTTAAAGATTCTTCGGATGGCATATCTTCAGTTAAAGTTAATTTGTCACCTTCAAAGAAAAGATTCCAAAACTTTTTCAAAAAAGAATAAACTCCAGAAATACCTCTTGTGTCCCAGGGTTTGGACTGTTCAATTGGCCCTAAGAACATTTCATACATCCTTAATGTGTCTGCTCCATATTGATCACATATTTCATCAGGATTAACAACATTAAACTTTGATTTAGACATTTTTTCTTGCTCTCTAATACATTCAAATTTTCCATTATCAAAATTGAAAGAAGCATTATTAAAATCTTTATCTTCTTTTTTTAAACCATCTATGTCAACTTCGTCTTCTCCATTTACATATTTTATATCTATTCTAACTCTATCAAAATCTATATTATTTATTAAATTCTTTGAGAAATATTCTGAAGTACCTGACTTACGATAAATAAATGCAGAGTTTCCAAGAATCATTCCTTGGTTAACAAGTTTTTTAGCATATTCATCTTTTTGGAGAAAATCTAGATCAAATAAAAATTTTTGATAAAATCTTGAATAAAGTAGATGTCCGGTAGCATGTTCACTTCCTCCAAAGTAAACATCAACATCAGACCAATAAGATTGAGAATCGTTAGAAATAAATTTTTTATCATTTTTAGGATCCATATATCTATAGAAATACCAAGAACTTCCGGCCCAACCAGGCATAGTATTAAGTTCTAATGGAAAAACATTTACATTATCAATCATACTATTAAGAGTCACTTTCTTATTTTTTTCATCCCATGCCCATTCATTAGAATTGCCTAGGGGCGAATCACCATTTTTTGTTGGTAAAAAATTATCTACTTCAGGAAGGTTTAATGGAAGACAGGTTTCTTCAATATTTATTGGTATATCATTCTTATAATAAATAGGAATAGGCTCACCCCAATATCTCTGTCTACTAAAAATAGCATCTCTTAGTTTGTATTGTATTTTTGATTTTCCAATTTTTTTATCTTCAATTTTACTAATTATAATCTCTAATGAAGTTTCATAATCATGACCATTAAGAAATTCAGAGTTAATTAATTTAAATCCTGTCTTTTCAGAAAAAGCAGATTTTGTAATATCAATCTGATCAAAAATATTTGGAATATCTATTTTAAACTTTTTTGCAAAGTCAAAATCTCTTTGATCTCCAGCCGGAACCCCCATTACTGCTCCAGTTCCATAACTTGCCAGCACATAATCCGAAGTCCATATTGGAATTTTCTTACCAGAAAATGGATGGATTGCAAAAGATCCAGTAAATACACCTGATACAGTTTTAACATCTGATAGCCTATCTCTTTCAGACTTTACTGATACCTCTTTTATATAATTTTCTATTTCACTTATATTTTTTGAGGATGAGATATTGTGTAAGTCTTTATACTCAGGTGCAACAGTTAAAAATGAAACTCCAAAAATAGTGTCAGGTCTAGTTGTAAAGACTTCAATTTTTTTATCTGAGTTTTCAACTTCGAATTTTAATGAAACACCTTTTGATTTTCCAATCCAGTTTCTTTGCATCTCTTTTAATGGTTCTGGCCAGTCAATTTTATTTAAGTCTTCTAAAAGTCTGTCTGAATATTTACTTATTCTTAGACACCAATGTTTAACTTTTCTTTTTGTTACAGGATATCCACCTCTTTCACTTACTCCATTAATAATCTCGTCATTAGCCAGCACAGTTCCCAATTCTTCACACCAATTAACCTCTCCATCAGTAATATAGGCTAATCTAAAATTCATCAAAATATCTGATTTAATTTTATCATTAAAATTCTTCCATTCTTTATTTGAAAATGAATAGTCTAGTTTTTCTAACTCATTTTTATATAAATCATCCCCATCTTTTTCAAAGGAACTAATCAACTCATTAATGTGCTTTGCTTTATTTTCAATCTTACAATAGAAGGAATTAAACATTAATGTAAAAATCCATTGTGTCCATTTATAGTAATCAGGATCAGAAGTTCTTATTTCTCTTGACCAATCAAACGAAAAACCTATTCTATCAAGCTGCCTTCTATACATATCAATATTTTCTTGGGTTGTTTTTTTAGGATGCTGACCTGTTTTTATTGCATATTGCTCTGCTGGCAAACCAAATGAATCATAGCCTTGGGGATGGAGTACATTAAAACCTTTATGTCTCTTATATCTTGAAAAAATATCACTTGCAATATATCCGAGAGGATGTCCTACATGTAGACCAGCCCCAGAAGGATAAGGGAACATGTCTAAAATATAGTATTTTGGTTTTTCAGAAATGCTTACTTGAAAAGTTTTATTATCTCTCCAATATTTCTGCCATTTTTTTTCTATTTCTAGAAAATTGTATTTCACTGAAAATATTTTTTACAAAGGAAGAACTTATTTAAATAACATAAAAATTAATTTATTATTTGTTTAGTACTTTTATAATACTTATAAAATGGACTTTAAAAATTCTTATCAAAGAAAAAAGGCAACAAATAATCTAATATCATTATTTGTTATTAATACTATAGTATTATTTTTTCTATCAATAGCTTTATTTACTTACCTAAAATCATCTTCAATAGAAAACTATTTTAAGGAAAATGTGACAGTTAATATTTATCTAAAAAATTCATCTAGAGATAATGATGTTAAGCAAATTAATAAGTTTTTAAATTTAAATGAGAATGTAAAATCCATTGAATTTATATCAAAAGAAGATGCAGCAGAATTGTTTGCAAATGAAATTGGTGAAGAATTTGTTGGTTTTTTAGGTTATAATCCACTTCTAGATCTAATTTCAGTAAGGCTTTTTGGAGATAAGATTGATATATATAATATTGAAGAATTTATAGAGAGCCTTGATAATTTTGAATTTATTGAAGAAGTTGAATATGATAAACCATTAGTTGAATCTCTAGTGAATAATTTTGAGAGAATTGGAGTATTGATCATTATTATAAGTGTTTTATTTTTTATTACAAGCTTTATATTAATTAATAATTCTATTAAGATTTCAATATATTCCAAGAGAGATACAATAAAAACAATGCAACTTGTTGGAGCTACTAAAAGTTTTATTAGAAGACCTTTTATTGCAAGTTATGTTAGGATAGGGTTTTACTCATCGATCGTCTCACTTATATTACTATTTACTTCATTGTTTCAGGCTAGTTTTGAATTAGATGAAATTGATTTTTTTTCAAATACTAAAGACATTATGATTTTAGTTTCATTCATAATTTTATTTGGAATATTTACGTCATATATTAGCTCTTACTTTATGACTCAGAAATATCTTAAATTAAAAATATCTAGATAGCATTGATGAAAAAGAAAGATTTTTTATTTAATAAGAATAGATATCGCATACTTATTGTATCACTATTAGTAATTGGTATTGGTTTCCTTCTTATGTCAGGAGGAGCATCAGATGATCCCGAAATATTTAGTGATGAAATTTATAATTTTAGAAGGATTAGACTTGCACCCCTAATTGTAATTATAGGTTTTACTCTTTGCATTTTTACAATTCTTAAAAAGTCTAAAAATTAATATACAATGTTAAATGACTTCCTAGAGTCTGTATCACAAGATGATATAATAAATGGTAAGATAATTTTAATTGACAAACCAATTGAATGGACCTCATTTGATGTTGTTAAATATATTCGCAAAAGCTTACAAGCAAGACTAAAAGTCAAAAAAATTAAAGTTGGACATGCAGGTACACTTGACCCCCTTGCTACTGGCCTCTTAATTATATGTATTGGAAAAGAGACAAAAAATATCTCTAAATATCAGGACCTATCAAAAAAATATACTGGTATAATTAAATTGGGTGAAACAACTCCTTCATATGACAGAGAAACAGAAATAAATGGAACATACGATTATAATCATGTTGATGAAAATAAAGTTTTAAAAATTTCAAAAACATTTATAGGCAAACAGAAACAATTACCTCCAATTTATTCTGCTCTAAAAAAAGATGGTAAAAGAATGTACAAATATGCTAGAGAAAAAATTGAAATTGAAATTGAACAAAGAGAAATTGAAATTTATGATTTTGAAATATTAAATTTCTCTGCACCCTATATTGAGTTCGTCATTAAATGTTCTAAGGGTACCTATATTAGATCTATTGCTAACGATTATGGACAAAAACTTAATTCAGGATCACATCTTTATGAATTAAAGAGAATTAGTATTGGGGATTTTTCTATTAGTGACGCTCTGAGATTTAAATAAATTTGAAACATTATAATTATATTTGCATAATCCCTAAGAGATGAAATACAATCGAATTTTGCTAAAATTAAGTGGTGAAGCATTATTAGGAAAAAATTCTTATGGAATAGATAATGACAGGCTTGTTGTTTATGCAGAAGAAATCAAGGAAATTCATAAGCAAGGAGTTGAGATTGCTATTGTAATTGGTGGTGGCAATATTTTTAGAGGATTAAGTGGTTCGAAAGATGGAATTGATAGAGTTCAGGCAGATTATATGGGAATGCTTGCAACAGTAATTAATGGATTAGCTCTTCAGAATGCTTTAGAGAATATAGATATTCCAACAAGACTTCAATCTGCGATAAAAATGGAATCAATAGCAGAACCTTTTATAAAAAGAAAAGCAACTAGACATTTAGAGAAGGGCAGAGTTGTAATTTTTGCATCTGGAACAGGCAATCCATATTTTACAACTGATTCTGCAGCAGTTTTAAGAGCAATTGAGATTAATGCTGATGTTATTTTAAAAGGAACTAGAGTTGATGGTATTTATAATGAAGATCCCGAAAAGAACAAAGGAGCTATTAAATTTGATGATATATCTTTTGAAGAAACTATTCGTAAAGGATTAAAAATTATGGATACTACTGCTTTTACATTAAGTAAAGAAAATAAACTTCCAATAATAGTTTTTGATATGAACACAAAAGGCAACTTGACTAAAGTTATTATGGGAGAAAAAATAGGAACAAAAGTTTCTAGTTAAATCAGGTATTATGGAAAACAACCAAGAAATAATAGAAAATGCAGAGTTAAATATGATGGCGGCTATTGGTCATTTAGAAACCGAACTAGCAAAAATTAGAGCCGGTAAGGCAAATCCTGTAATGTTAAAAGGTATTTCAGTTGAATATTATGGTAATTTAACTCCTTTAAATCAGGTTGCTTCTGTTAGTACACCAAATGCTCAAACTATAAGTATTCAGCCATGGGAAAAGTCAATAATTGATGAAATTGAAAAAAGTATAATTGATTCAAATCTTGGATTTAACCCTGTTAATAATGGGGAGTCTATTTTAATTAATATTCCTCCTCTAACAGAAGAAAGAAGAATTGAACTAACAAAATTTGCAAAATCTGAATCTGAATCTGCAAAAGTGAGTATTCGAAATGCAAGAAAAGATGCAAATAATAAAATAAAAGCTCTAGAAATCTCTGATGACTTAAAATCCAATCTAGAAGTAGATTCTCAAGATCTTACTGATAAATATATAAAGAAGGTAGAGGAAATGTTCACTTCAAAAGAGAAAGACATTCTAACTGTGTGAAAATGAATCTATCTAAAGTCCAAGAAATATATGATTCTCCATCAATTGACAGCGAAATTAACCTAGGTGGATGGGTAAGAGCTTTTAGAGCCAATAAATTTATCGAATTAAATGATGGGTCTACAATTAAAAATATTCAATGTGTAATTAATGATGGTATAATAGATGAAGATATTATCAAAAGAATTAGTGTTGGATGTTCATTAATAATTACTGGTATATTAGTTAATAGCATTGGTAAAGGTCAAAGTTTTGAAATTAATGTTTCAAACATTAAGCTATTGGGTGAATCAGATCCCGAGAAATATCCAATTCAGCCCAAGAAACACAGTTTTGAGTTTTTAAGGGAACAAGCTCATCTTAGAATACGAACTTCGACATTTAGCTCTGTAATGAGAATAAGATCAAAATTAGCTTTTAGTATTCATGATTATTTTAATAAAAATGGTTTCAATTATATACATACTCCAATTATAACATCAAGTGATGCTGAGGGAGCTGGAGAAATGTTTAAGGTAACCACATTAGGAAAAGAGGATCTGGCAAAAAAAGATACTGACTATTCAGATGATTTTTTTGGTAAAAAAACTAGCCTTACTGTCTCAGGCCAGCTAGAAGCAGAAACATATGCTCTTGGCTTAGGTAATGTTTATACATTTGGGCCAACTTTTAGAGCAGAAAATTCCAATACTTCCAGACATGCTTCAGAATTTTGGATGATAGAACCAGAGATGGCCTTTTATGACCTAAATGATAATATGGACCTAGCTGAATCATTTGTAAAGCATATTCTCGAATATATTTTAAATGAGTGTGAGGAGGATTTAATATTTCTTGAAGAGAGACTTTTAAAAGAGGAAAGTCAAAAGCCACAAATTGAGAGAAGTGATTTAAGCCTCATTGAGAAAATTAAGTTCACTGTAAATAACGAATTTACTCGTATTTCATACACTGAGGGATTTGAAATACTAAAAAACTCCAATTATAACAAAAAGAAAAAGTTTAAATTCCTACTAGATGAATGGGGTTCTGATCTTCAAAGTGAGCATGAGAGATTTCTAGTTGAAAAGCATTTTAAGTCTCCTGTAATTATTTATGATTATCCTTCAAAAATTAAAGCGTTTTATATGAGGTTAAATGATGATGATAAAACAGTTAGAGCAATGGATGTTTTATTTCCAGGTATTGGTGAAATAATAGGAGGTTCTCAAAGAGAAGAAAGACTAGATGTACTCAAAAAAAGAATGACTGAAATGGGTATTGATGAGAAGGAATTATGGTGGTATCTAGATCTAAGAAAATATGGGACTGTTCCTCACAGTGGGTTTGGACTAGGATTTGAAAGAATGGTAATGTTTTGTACTGGTATGTCAAACATTAGAGATGTAATTCCTTATCCAAGAACACCAAAAAACGCATCTTTTTAATTGAAATTAATTCTTTTCTTAATTTTGTTTAAGTATTAATAAATATGCTTAATCAAAAACTACAATTAAAGCTTTCTCAAAAGCTATCACCACAACAGATTCAGTTAATGAAACTAATTCAGCTTACTACAGCAGAATTAGAACAAAAAATTAAAAATGAAATTGAGGAAAATCCTGCTTTGGAAATGGGTAATGAGAAAACAGACATTGAGGATGATGAGTTTGAAGTAGATATGAATGATGATGTAGACGTGGATGATTATCTAACTGATATGTCTGACGATTATGACAATAGTCAAAATTATTATTCTAGTGAGGAAGAAAATACAAATTTTCAAACAAAAGCTTCATTCAGCTTTCATCAGTATTTAGATAATCAATCTAAAAATTTAATCCTTGATGAAAAACATAAGCCTATTTGTGATTTTTTAATTGGAAGTATTGATGAAAGTGGATATCTAAGAAGAGAGGTAGAGGATATAATTGATGATTTAGCATTTACGCAGAACATAGTAACTTCAAAAGAAGAAATATTATCAGTTTTACAGAAAATTCAAGAATTAGATCCTCCGGGTGTTGGTGCAAGATCTTTGAAAGAATGTTTGTTAATTCAACTGAGAAGAAAAAAATCCAAAGAATCAATTGACAATTCTATTAAAATTATAGAAAATGATTTTGATTCCTTTTCAAAGAAAAAGTTCTCCAAACTATCAGAGAGACTAAACCTAACAGAGCAAAAATTAAAAGAAGCCATAGAAGAAATCTCAAAATTGAATCCCAAGCCAGGAGGTTCAATAACAAGTGATTTTGCCAATAATGCTATTACTCCAGATTTTATATTAACAGTTGAGGATGGAGATTTAATTGTAGAATTAAATAAAAGAAACTCTCCTGAATTAAGACTTTCTAATTCTTATAAAAATATATTAGAGGGGTATAAAAAAGATCCAAATAAAACAAAATCACAAAATCAAGCAATTCAATTTTTAAAGCAAAAACTTGATTCAGCGAAATGGTTTATTGAAGCAATAGAGCAAAGGCATCAAACTCTTTTTCAAACAGTTAATGCAATTGTTAACTTTCAGAAAAATTATTTCTTAACTGGTGAAGAAAGTAATCTTAAACCTATGATTCTAAAAGATGTAGCTGAAATGATAGACATGGATATTTCTACAATATCTCGTGTTGCTAATAGTAAATATATTGATACCCCTTACGGTATAAAACTTCTTAAAAGTTATTTCTCGGAGGGAATGAAAAACAGTGAGGGAGATGATATATCTACAATTGAGATAAAAAGAGTATTAAAGGAAATTGTTGAATCTGAGGATAAAGTGAAACCCTTATCAGATATAGAGTTATCGAGCAAATTATCCGATAATGGATTCAAGGTAGCAAGAAGAACTGTATCAAAATATAGGGAACAATTAGATATTCCAGTTGCAAGATTAAGAAAAGAACTATAAAAAGTAGAAAATTAGTCCCAGTCTAAAAAAGCTTACATTCAGATTATCTCCATCAACTGTGTTTTTATTTTTTATTATTGGGTTAAGATCATATTCAAGGGAAATATTCCAAGTGTTATATCCAGCATTCAAGTATATGGATGAGGTCCAGTCTTGAATTTCTTCAATCACTAATTCAGATCCATAAGAAGGATTAGAGTACAACGGAAAATTCTTTTTAATCTTGAATCCTGAATAAATTCTCCAGAATTTATATTCGTTTAGTGATGATTTTCTCCACCTATACTCAATTGGAAAAGAAATTGATGAAAATGAAATTTTATTTTTTGATTCAAGAAATCTGCTTACAACTATTCTATAATCTATTTGATCATCTTGCTCAATTGGCTGAATATTAGATGTAAAGTAATTTCTTTCGTATCCAAGTCCAAGACCTAACGCTCTTGTTGAATCTTTATTTAAAGGGAAGTCCCTAATAAAACCTAATTGAAAATTACCAGAGAAACCATTTTGTTTAAAATCTTTGATTGATTCAGTCTGAATAAAGTAGCTTGATGCAAAATAAAATTGATCCTCCCTATATAAGTTTGATTCAGTATTATCCTGAGAATATAAGCCTAAGCTTAAAAAACAAAATAAGGTTATTAATTTCTTATTAGTTGAAATTTTGAGTATAATCTCCAACTCTAGTTGTATAGTTTAGCTTAAGTGCATTTACTTTACGCAACTCTTGCTTAATATCACTTATGATTCCCATTTTAGTATCACTATCAACTTTCAATGCAGTTGTAAGAACATTTTGAAGCTCTTGTCGTTTTGCAGCTCTTTCTGCAAGAACAAAAGCGCCAACCTCTTCTACAGTTCCAAATTTGTCATTAAGTTGAATCTTAGCTGAGGTACCATAAGTATCAATATATCTACTAGATGGTTTACCAGCATAAATATAAATTACTCTATCCTTTTTATCTAGCTTCTGAACTTGATCAGCAGCAGGTAAAGTGTTTTGTACCATAAGAGTACTATCCCTCATAACAGTAGCGACCATAAAAAAGAATAACAACATAAAAACAATATCTGGAAGAGATGCAGTAGATATTGCAGGGAGATCTCCACTTTTATTTTTTTTAAATTTTGCCATATTTAATTTACTTTACTTGGTTCAGCCTCAGATAACTTCTGAGGGTACAATGCTTTAATAACATCTAATTTCTCTTTAAGACTAGACTTATCATCAGGAGAAGTTCTAGGGTCACTATACCTAAGATCAGCTTCAACATAAGTTAATGTCTCATTAGGATATAATCTTGCAAACTCTCTATTTCTAAGAACATTGTATGCTGCAACTAACTCGTTTTGAACTGCTATGTATACTTTATACTCTGTCTCTCTATCATTTTTTAGGGATATAATAGCTTTATCTGGGTTATCTGACGATCTTGGGTCCCTATTTCCTTGACAATAGTCACATGATTCTTCTCCAGATCCACCACCGTTATCAAGAAAATCTACAGCAAGATTTCTTAGATCTTTAATATCAGTTAGTTCTTCTTCAACTAATAACTGATTATTTTTATTTACTACAACAGTGAAAATATTTTTTTGTCTAATTATCGGTGGATCAATTTGCTCCTCCATAGGAGGTAACTTTCTATTAATACCACTATCAGTCTCAATTGTTGTAGTAACAAGAAAGAAAATCAAAAGCAGGAAGGCAATATCTGCCATCGAACCTGCATTAACCTCTGGTGACTTTCTTCTAGCCATAGTTTACTTTTTAATAAATTTTTTACCTCCTGAGAATATCATTAGTCCAACTGCAACAATAGCTAAAATGTAGAATACTCTAATCCCAGTTCCAACAAGTTTTGAACCAAGAGCAGATAAAACTTTACCATCTCTCATAGGGGTTTCAACACCACTGGATAGAACAAATGCAATAACTACTACACCTAGAAATAATCCAGCAGAAGTTAACGCACTTTTCATTTTAGCCTTATCTTTTGCCAAACCTCTTAGAGAAAAAGTAAGAGTTACGATAACAGCAATAAAAAGTATTAATTGACTCAAAAGTATAATTGGGGTAATCACTCCAAAGTCTCCTGAGGCAGCAGACATTTTTATAGTATCATCTCCTGTTCCAAATACTAGAAAAAGAAATATGATACCTAATACACCTAGAGTTATACACCCTATTTTTGTAATTTTTTGAAGATTCATATCAAATTATTTTTTTTGAGCTGAAAGAATATCAATTAATGTAATTGATGCATCTTCCATATCATTTACAATAGAATCAATTTTTGCAACAATATAGTTATAGAATACTTGAAGTATAATAGCAACAATAAGACCAAATACAGTCGTTAGAAGTGCAACTTTAATACCACCTGCAACAAGTGATGGTTGCATATCACCAGCAGCTTCAATTCTATCAAATGCAGTAATCATACCAATTACAGTACCCATAAATCCAAGCATAGGTGCAAGTGCAATGAATAATGATATCCATGAAACATTTTTTTCAAGCTGTCCCATTTGAACACCACCATAAGAAATTACAGCCTTTTCTGCAGAATCTACTCCATCTTTTGCTCTATCTAAACCTTGATAAAAGATTGATGCCACAGGTCCTTTTGTGTTTCTACAAACTTCCTTTGCAGCTTCAACACCTCCTGATTTTAGAGCATCTTCAACATCACCAGTCAACTTATCTGTATTAGTTGTTGATAGATTAAGGTATATAATTCTTTCGATTGAGATAGCAAGACCAAGTATAAGACATATAAGTACAATTCCCATAAAGCTTGGGCCACCTTCGATAAAACGCTTTTTTAATTCTTGAGTAAAACCAGCTGAAGCTTCATCTGATGTAGCCTCCATCATCGGTTCGTCTTGTGAATCCTGAATAGTAATTAAACTATTTACTGTTGTTGTTGCATAAACATTGTTAGTAAACGAAGTACCAACAAAAACAGATAGGATTAATGCAAATAATATTTTTTTCATTTTTCTAATATTTTCAATAATTGAGAACCGAAAGATATAAAAATTATTATACGATTCAAATTTTTTTTTGAATCGATAATTTTCTTTTTTTCATCTATAAAATCACCTAATTTTTAACTTGATATTTTTCATATGGATACGTTTCAGGAAGAACATATGGCCCAGTTGAAATTGTTAGTGGAAAATCAGAATCTGGATCAATTACAAACTCTACCATTATTGCCTTATAGCCTAGGCTCTCTTTACCTAAATCAATAATGTATCTGTTATTATCTGATTTTTGGATTTTAGATTGGGACCATAGCTCGCCTTCTTCCCATAATCTAAAATCTCTTCCTTGTTCGTTAGTAGCAGTCCACAAAGAGACATCATACTCACCACTATAATTCAATACTGTCTCTATTAAATTGTTATTTGTATCTAGTCTCCATTTTAATGATGGAATCTCAATATTATTAACAATTCTATAAAAATAACCTACAAGATCATCATTAAGGTATCTTCCATTTAAAGAGTGATTAGCATTTGGTACATATCTTAAAATTTTATTACCAGGTAATTCATCGTAATAGAATCTCCATGAGTCAGTTGAGAAGAACTCATCTGAACCTGCATTAATAATATATTTAGGCATAGTAAACCTTTCTACAAAGGAATAAGGCTCAACATAACTCATTAGTTTTTTATATTCATCCGTTTCCATCCAATCCTGAATATTGTATTTAGTATATGATGATACTGCAGGAGAAAATTCACCATAACTTCTGTAGTGATTTTCAAAAGAGGGAACAACATTTAGAAGGTCAATTACAAGAGGTGCAACTGCAATGATTCTTTCATCAACAGCTGCAGTTGTCCATGCTGTCCAACCTCTTTTAGAAGCTCCAGAAACAAGAAAATCTTTTACATTAATATCATTTTGTAAAGTAATTTCCTGAGCTAGATCCATAGACCTAACTACTGCCCTAGTCATTGGGAACCTAGGTAACCATTCAGTATATTTTTGCTTAGCTCCAGATTTTAAAAATTCGTTCCATGCATATGCTATAAGATCATCTTCATAAAAAGACTCTTGTTCTGAATCTAAAAAATTAATAGGCTGAAAAGGTATATTACTAACATTTACAATTACTGACTTGGTTTCTATTGCATATTCAGCTGATTTAGAATCTAATCTAAAAAAGTCTTCTTCTTTAACACCCCCATCTATAAACATTATACCTGTTGATGTTTGAGTATTTTTAGGAATTATAATATCTACATAATGCCACCATTCAACTTGATCAACTTTTTTTGAATCTAACCATTCACCAGATATCATTTTAATATGATATCCAGTCCATTCATCTTCATATATTATCTCCTCAATCTCATAGCTAAATTCATCTTTAGTTGATTCAATATAATCCTCCATAGACTCATAACCTTCATTAGATAAAAATGTATAATTAAGTATGAAGTATATTATTGCTACTGAGAATACAATGAATATTTTTTTTAATGACATTGTTTATAATTTTAATTTTACTACCATTTAATAATTGTACTTCCCCATGTAAAACCACTTCCAAAAGCTGCAAGAACAATTATATCTCCTGATTTTATTTTTCCTTCCTGCCATGCCTCTGTTAATGCAATAGGAATTGATCCAGCAGTAGTATTACCATATTTTTGAATATTATTATAAACTTGATCATCTGATAGACCAAACTTTTTTTGAACAAATTGAGATATTCTTAGGTTTGCCTGATGAGGAATTAGCATATCTATTTGATCAGGTTTAAGATCATTATGATTTAATCCCTCCATTATGACCTCTGAAAATCTAACCACTGCATTTTTAAATACCAACTGACCATTCATATATGGGTAGTAAGATATATCATCAGGATCGTTTGCCTCTAAAATTTCTGGAACCCATCTATTTGTACTAGGACCTATTAATGAGAGTTCCTCTGCATGCTTTCCTTCTGAATGTAGGTGAGATGAAAGGATTCCTTTTGAAAGATCTTCCTCTCTGGTAACAAGGGCAGCACCTGCACCATCTCCAAATATTACACTTACACCTCTTCCTCTTGTTGTGAAGTCTAATCCTCCTGAATGATTTTCTGAACCAATTACAAGAATGTTTTTATACATTCCAGATTTAATAAATTGATCAGCAGTTGAAATAGCATAGATGAATCCTGAACATTGATTTCTTATATCCATTGCAGGACAAGTAGGAATATCAAGCTCTTCTTGAGCAAGAACTCCACTTCCAGGGAAATAATAGTCTGGACTTAAAGTAGCAAATAAAATTAAGTCAATATCATCTTTGTCAATGCCTGCTCTCTCTATTGCAACTTTAGCAGCCTTAACCCCCATAACGACAGTTGAATTACCATCACCTTTTTTAATATGTCTCCTTTCTTTAATTCCTGTTCTTTCAATTATCCATTCATTGGAGGTATCCATAATTTTAGAAAGATCATCATTTGTAACAATGTTTTCTGGAACATACATTCCTAAACCTGAAATTCTTGAATTATACATAATTTGGTTTTTGTTAATATAGTTATTTTTTTGCAGAGAGGATGGGATTCGAACCCACGATTCCATTTCTAGAATACACGCTTTCCAAGCGTGCGCCTTAAACCGCTCGGCCACCTCTCTATTTCATAAATTTATTTAAATAATTAATTTCCAAAAATGTCTAGTGAATTTTTTTGTGTAATCTTTGAAACCTCACTTAATTCAAGATTGTATAAATCTGCAATTTTCTCAGCAATTATTTTTAAGTAAGAGCTTTCATTTCTTTTACCTCTATATGGAGAGGGTGCTAAATATGGTGAGTCAGTCTCTAAAACAATTCTCTCAATAGGAACAGAATTTAAAAATTCGGAAATTTTTCCATTTTTAAAAGTTACTACACCGCCAATACCTAGGTGGAAATTAAGATCAATAATTTTTTTTGCTTGTTGTTTGTCTCCAGTAAAACAATGAAAAATTCCTCTTAAGTTATCAGATTTAAACTTTTTCAAAACCTCATATATTTCATCAAAAGAATCTCTTGAATGAATTACAATTGGTAGATTATTTTCTAGAGCTAGTTTAATTTGTTCTTCAAAAACATATACTTGCTGCTTTAAATATTTTTTTTCATGAAAAAGATCAATACCGATTTCACCTATAGCTTTATAATCATGTTCTAGAATATTATCTTTTACAAATTTTAATTCAGAATCATAATTTTCATTTACATAACATGGGTGCAATCCAATCATTGAGTAAAAAAAACCTGGAAATTTTTTTTCTAATTCAAGCATACTATGGTTATGTTTTGAACTAATTGAAGGAAGATAACATCTACTAACACCTGCCTGAAGAGCTCTATTAACTACATCAGTAATATCTTCACTGAATTGTTCTAAGTATAAATGAGTATGAGTATCAATCAAATTATGTAAGTCCTAATGATTTCTCTATTTTACCACCCATTAAGATATTTTCAGGGTCTTCAACACCTTCCTTGACAGCAATTAAAAAACCAACAGATTGATTACCGTCAATAATTCTATGATCATAGGATAAAGCTAAATACATCATTGGTCTGATTTCAACTTTACCATCTACAGCAACTGGTCTTTGTATAATATTATGCATACCAAGGATTCCTGATTGAGGAGGGTTTATAATAGGTGTTGAAAGCATTGAACCAAAAACACCTCCATTTGAAATTGTAAATGTCCCACCTGTTAAATCATCAACTGTTATGGTTTTATTTCTTACACTATCAGCTAATCTTTTTATTTCCTGTTCTACAGATGAAAATGATAATTTTTGTGCATTTCTAAGAACAGGAGTCATTAGTCCCTTTGGTCCTGAGACTGCAATACTTATATCACTATAGTTATATGATATTTTTTCATCACCATCTATCATTGAATTAACATCAGGATAAAGCTCCAATGCTCTTGTAACAGCAAGAGTGAAAAAGCTCATAAATCCCAGGCTGACTCCATGTCTTTGTGAGAAAGCTTCTTTATATTTTTTTCTGATTTCGAATATATTTGAAAGGTCTGCTTCATTAAATGTAGTTAACATTGCAGTTTCGTTTTTTACTGAAACCAGTCTCTCTGAAACCTTTCTTCTGAGCATAGAGAGTTTTTCTCTTGTTTCAGTTCTTGAATCATCACTAGATGCGCCCATTGCAGGTACTGCCTTTAGAACATCATCTTTTGTAATTTTTTGACCCTCAGTTTTAATCTCATTAAGATCTATACCCTTCTCAGAGGCAATATTTCTAGCAAGTGGAGTAACACTTATATTTTCACTTTGAGTTATTTTAGTATTCTCTTCTTTAATAGGTTCTATATTTGATTCAGTTTCATCGGTTTCTATTTCTGTGACAGACTCTGATGTATCAATTAAACAAACCACATCACCTACAGACATTGAGTCTCCCTCTTTTGCTTTTAGGGTAATTTTTCCAGATGCTTCCGCTGGAAGATCAAGTGTAGCTTTATCAGAGTCCAACTCAGCAATAGTCTGGTCTTTTCTGACAACATCTCCATCTTTTACAAGCCATTGGGAAATCTCTACTTCAGTAATTGACTCACCTGGGGAAGGAATTTTCATTTCTAAGACCATCTCAAATATATAGCTAGTTTATCAATCAAAATTAATGATAAAAAATTACTATTTAAATATTATGCAAACTAAATGTTGGAGATAAATTAGAACTTTAAATCAACTAAATTTTCATTTATCCAATCCTCATTAATGTCGCTATCATCTATTACTGTGTACCAAAGTTTATCTTTAGATTTAACATAGTTTTTTAATGCAAGTAGAGAGTCTTTTAAATCATCTCTTTTAATGTTCATAGAATTTGGATGATAAATTAGACCTGATTGATCCATCATTTCAGTAATGAATTTAGAATCGTTTTCTTGAAGTCTACTCAACAAGTATATTCCAAGACCGATTATATTTCCGTGGATAAATGGACGTTTAAGCCTTTCTTCTAGTTCATAAAAAAGATAGTGTTCTGATCCTTCTTCAATTCTAAAATGGTCAATAGGAAGACAGATTGTATTTAATGAGATATATGCCTCAACAATAGACCTTAAACCATTGTCATTATTTGCTTTAATATTACCTATGTTATTATAAATAAAATCAAGGATTTTTTTTCCATTATCAATGGCATCTTGACTAAATGGATACTCAGATTTTCCTTTTGAATGTGCATATTGCCAATCAAATGACGCAGTATGAATTGAGAATAAATCTCCAACACCGGCAATATTAAGTTCTTTGGGTGCAGATCTTAATAGATCATAATCAATTATTAGTGGATTTGGAGATGCAATTCCAAGATACTCCACATCATGATTTACTCTTACACCAGCAGCAGGAGTAGTAAAAGCATCTACACTAAGTATTGTTGGAATTGAGACTAAATTCTTATTTAATTTCCATGAAATGTATTTAGCTACATCAATAGCCATTCCTCCACCAATGCCAACAATTGTATCAAATTCAGGAAGATTTGTGATCTGATCTTCAATCCATTGTTTCTCTACAGAAGTTACATCAATAACTTTTTCAGGTGATTTGCCCATTTCATTTTTAATAATATTCCATGGAATCTCCATTGTAGCAACAACATATTTTCCAAGTTCTTTCCCTATTCCCTTGGAGACACCTCTCCCAATTCTTAATTGTTTGACATTTGTATTTAAACTAAAGTATTGCATTTTTATTCTTATTTTTAATTATAAAGATTATTAGTCCTAAGATTATAAATATTCCAGTCGAAATAGCAGGAATATATTCAGTATCGAAGCCATCAATAGATTGTCCTGGTATAATTAAGCATAATACAACAAATACACACCAAAGTAGTGTAAAAAACTTAACATATTTGGGGGTTCTAATTCCATCTTTGTTATCATAATTAAGATAAAATGATGAAAAGATAATTCCACAATATCCAATATAGCCAGCAATAGCAGATACACTTGTTATTACCTCAATTTTATTAAAGATGATTATAAAAAGTGTTGCTAATACTCCGATAAGAATTAGTGAATTCCCAGGAGATTTATTTTTATCAATTGACTTGAGCCAAGTTGAATTTGGAAGAACAGAATCTCTAGACATTGAGAAAATTAGCCTTGAAGCAGTAGCCATACAAGCAACTCCACATGCAAAAATTGCAGCTATTACAAATAAAAGAATTAAGGAGTATAGCAACACCCCAAATTCATTTCTGAGTAAATCTGTTAAAAAATTTTCAGAACCGGTCATGTAAATATCTTTTTGTAATAAAATGATAGAAAATATTATTATAACTATTCCGAAAAAACCAGATGTTAAAAGAGAATTAATTATTGACTTAGGAACAATCTTTGTTGGGTTTTTAGTTTCTTCAGACATATCTGCAGCTGCCTCAAAACCAGTTAAACACCATGCTCCTAATAAAATTGACAAGGCAAAAGATTCAAATCCTATATCAGAAATTTTAAAATCATTGGTCATTTTTGAAATTGAAAAATCCTCAATCCCATTAGTTACAAAGAAACCAAGTGCCAATATCAAAAGAATTACTCCTATAATTTCTGTTACAACTCCTATGTTATTGATATATGAAACCATTTTAATTCCATTTTTATGAATAAGAGTAATTATCCAAATTATAATTATTGAAATGACAATATCATTTACCTCAAGAGAAAATACTTGAGATAAAAAATCACTTAAAACTATACCTAGAGTTTTACAAATTCCAGGAAATCCAGTAAGAAACTGCATTAATAATAACCAACCCGTTGCAAATCCTAATCTAGAATTTACAAGTCTTGATGACCATTGATATCCATACCCAGAAATTGGGAATCTAACTGATAGTTCAGCCATAATCAAGGCAACAAAAAATTGTCCCACAAAAACTATTAACCATGAGAGCGATATCCACGGGCCTACTTCAGAATATCCAAAATGAAAGTTTGCAAAGATTCCTGTTAAAATAGATATTAAAGAAAATGATATTGCAAAAGATGAAAAGCCTTTCATCGACCTATTTAGATCTTGCTTATATCCAAATTTTGCGAGAAGTTTAGAATCGTTATCAACTTTAGACTGGGACATGACTTAATATTCCTTTATAAATTCCTGGGTCAGATCCCTCTATTATTTTTGCATCAAATGTTTTTTCATAGAATTCAGCAGGTCCAACACCACCTATTATTGCATAGGCATAACCCATTTCTTTCATGGAATTTAAAGCTAAAAAAAGTAATGCTTTTCCCAGTCCCTTTTTTCTATTACTTTTTTTGACTCCCATAGGACCAAGAAAATTTAAATAAGCTGCGTCATAGGTAGCAAAACCAAGTATCTGATCATTTTGAATTGCTATGAAAGTTGTTATAGGTTTTCTAGAGAATGAAACATCTACTTCACTTTCCCAACCATCACCAAATTCATTTTTAACCCAATTGTTAACTATATACTTTTCAGCAGCAAGTGGACGTCTAAATGAGATCGTTTTTGAAAGCTCCTCAAGTTCTTTGCAATTTTTTGGAAGATTATAAAGCTTAACTAACATATCTTTCATATCTCAAATAAAAGATTTAATATAGAAATTATTTCTTAAAATTATTTTTAGTCTTATCAAAAACATATTCAATAACTTGATTATGTCTTCTCTCAAATCTAACATAACTTCCAGATGCAGTTGATCCATAAAATCTTCTTGTAGCTGGCCTCATATTCTTTGCAATTGGATGATATGTTTGGATATGATTCCAAGCTCCCATATTTCTTGGTTCTTCTTGGGCCCAAACAATATCCTTTGCATTTGAGAATTTTTTAATTTCAGAAATAATCAATTTAACAGGCAGTGGAAAGAGCTGTTCTATCCTTACAATTGCAACATTTTTAATATTATTCTTTTCTCTATAATCAATTAAATCAAAATAGAATTTTCCAGAACAAAATACTAATGACTCCGCTTTATCTGGATCGATTTCATTATCAGAAATTACAGGCATAAACTTAGATGAAGTTAATTCTTCAATATCTGAGATAACCTTAGGATGTCTTAAGAGACTTTTAGGTGTAAATAATATTAATGGTTTTCTAAAGTTTGTAATCATTTGTCTTCTTAGAAGGTGAAAAAGATTTGCTGGGGTTGTACAATTTGCAGCATACATATTATCCTTTGCACACAATTGAAGATATCTTTCCATTCTAGCTGAAGAGTGTTCAGCTCCTTGTCCTTCATATCCATGAGGTAGGTATAATACAATTCCGTTTTGTAGCTTCCACTTATCCTCTGCAGATGATATGTACTGATCAATTATTATTTGAGCTCCATTGGAAAAATCACCAAATTGAGCTTCCCAAATTGTCAAACTGTTGGGGCTTGCTAATGCATACCCATAATCAAAACCTAGGACACCATATTCTGAAAGAAGAGAGTTGTAAATTTTTAATACTCCTTTTTTATTAGAATCAATACTGTTAAGAGGCAAGTATTCCTCTTCAAAGTCTTCAGACTTTAAAACTGCATGACGGTGAGAGAATGTACCCCTTTCTACATCTTGACCAGATATTCTAACATTGAATCCTTCAAGCATTAATGTACCATAAGCAAGTTGCTCAGCTAGTGCCCAGTCAACTTTTTTTGATTCAAAAAGCATTTTTTCTCTTGCATCAAATAGCTTAATTACTTTTCTTAAAAATTGTTTATTAGGAAGTTTTGAGATAGATCTACCTACGTTTAAAATATCTTCTTCATTAGAATTAGTGTCATATTCTTTTAGCATTTTATTTTCATCAACACGCTTAAACCCTTCCCAGACTTCTTGCATAAAAGGAGTAATTTTTGTTTTATCCTTTTTCTTTGAGTCGTCGAGCTCCTCTTCCAAAGATTCAAAATAATCTGATTCAATTTTAGAGATATAGCCCTTATTAATTATTCCCTGCTCAATTAATTTACCTGCATATATATCTCTTGGATTTGGGTGTGAAGAAATAAACTTATAAAGCTTTGGTTGAGTAAATCTTGGCTCATCTCCTTCATTGTGACCATATTTTCTGTAACCAAGTAAGTCAATAAAAACATCTCTATTAAACTGATTCCTATATTCAAAAGCAAAAGTAACTGCATGTATAACAGCCTCAACATCATCAGAGTTTACATGCAAAACTGGAGAAAGGGTTACTTTACCAACATCTGAACAATAAGTGCTGGATCTTGCATCTAAATAATTCGTAGTAAATCCAACTTGATTATTTACAATTAAATGAATAGTACCACCTGTACTGTAACCTTTAAGTCTTGACATTTGAATTACTTCATAAACTACTCCCTGTCCAGCAATTGCTGCATCACCATGAACTAAAATGGGTAAAATTTTATTTGTCTTATTATTTAGGTCATTTTCCAATTTAGCTCTTGCTATTCCTTGAACAACAGGATCAACTGACTCAAGGTGAGATGGGTTTGGGGCTAAATTCATTGTAATTTTATTTCCAGACTTGGTAAACCTTTCTGATGTCCAACCTAAATGATATTTAACATCTCCATCAAAGATGTCCTCTTCGTAGTCTTTACCATCAAATTCACCGAAGATATCCTTACTAGATTTGCCAAAAATGTTCACCAATGTATTTAGTCTTCCTCTATGAGACATCCCCATGACAATATCCTCAACTCCTTTATCTGCAGCTATATTAATTAGAAAGTCTATAGCTGGAATTAAAGATTCTCCACCTTCAAGCGAAAACCTTTTTTGTCCAACATATTTTTTTTGAAGAAAATTTTCAAAAGTATAGGCTTTATTCAGACTATCTAATATTTTCAATTTTTCATCTTTAGAAAAATTAGGATGATTACCATTAACATTGATATGATTTTGAATCCATTTAACCTTATTAGGGTCTCTAATATACATATACTCAATACCTATTGAGTCACAATAAATTCTCTTTAAATGATCAATTATATTTTTTAATTTATCAGGTCCTATTCCGACAACCTCACCTGCACTAAAAACTAACTCAAGATCTGCAGCTTCTAGACCAAAATTTTCAATATCTAGAGTTGGTAAGTATTTTCTTCTCTCCCTAACAGGATTTGTAACTGTAAATAGATGTCCTCTTTTTCTGTAGGCATCTATTAGATTAATTACCTGAAATTCCTTTTTAATATTTTCTGGAACTTCAAATTTTCTCTCCTCAACTGTAATATTTGCACTCTCCATTCCAAAGTCAAAACCTTGAAAAAAAGCTTTCCAACTTGGCTCCAGAGTATCTGGTGATTGCAAGTACTGATCATACATTTCTGCGAATAAACTTGTGTGAGCTGAGTTAAGAAATGAAAATTTATCCATCAAGTTTTATATAGTTAATAAAATTACAACTTGTTTTTTATGTTTCTTAATAATTTTTAGATTTTTGTATCATGTTTGCCCTAATAGATTGCAATAATTTTTATGCTTCATGTGAAAGAGTTTTTCAACCACACTTAAATGAAAAACCGATCGTCATTCTTTCAAATAATGATGGCTGTGTAATAGCAAGAAGTAATGAGGCTAAAGCTCTTGGGATTCCTATGGGAGCACCTGCATTTAAATTCAAAGAAGTCTTTCAAAAAAATAAAGTTGAGATATTCTCATCAAATTTTACACTGTATGGGGATATGAGCAATAGGGTTATGTCTATAATATCCCGTTTTGTTCCGGATGTAGAAATTTATAGTATTGATGAAGCATTTTTAAGATTCAATGGTTTTACTGAGGATGAAGCTGATAAGAAATGTAAAGAGATTATAAGTACTGTATGGAAGTGGACTGGTATTCCTGTCTCAATCGGATTAGCTCCGACTAAATCGCTTGCTAAAATTGCAAATAGAATCGCGAAAAAAAGCCCTGATATTACCAAGGGGTTTTATTCAATTAATAATAATAAAAAACGTCTAGAAGCTTTGGAAAAAATATCTACTGGTGATATTTGGGGTATTGGATTACAAAATGAAAAAAAGCTATCAAACATAAATGTAAAGTCTGGAATTGACTTTATAAATCTTCCTGATCAATGGGTTAAAAAAAATATGAGTATAATCGGCCTAAAACTAAAAAAAGAGCTTGAAGGCTCTCCTACACTTGATATTGAAGAAACAAAAATTGAGAAAAAATCTATTGCAACAACTAGAAGTTTTGAGTCTGATATTTCATCACTTGAAGATTTAATTGAAAGAATCACAACGTATTCAGTTGTTGCTTCTAAAAAACTAAGAAATCAAAAGAGTGAATGTAATATGATTTGTGTTTTTATTAGGAGTAATCCATTTAAAAATAATAATGAAAGATATCATTATAGTCTGACAGGATCACTACCATTTTCTACTAGTTCAAGTATCGAGATTAGTAAATTTGCAGTAAAACTTCTAAAAAATATTTACTCTAAAAACAAATCATATAAAAAAGCAGGTATAATATTAATGGGGTTATCTCCAGAATCAAATCATCAGTTTAGTTTATTTGACAGAGATATTGAAAAACAGAAAAAGCTCATGAAAAGCATCGATACAATTGATACCAAATATGGACTGTATAAGGTAAGACTTGCAAGTCAAGATCAAAAAAGAATTTGGAAAATGAAGAGGCAAAAGCTTTCTAGAAACTATACTACTGAAATTGACGAAATATTAATTGTAAAGTAGAATGAATAAAGAGAATAATATTAGAATATTTAAACCTACTGATAAAGAATCTATTAAAAATATATTTATTGAAGATGGTATTTCAGCTGGTTTTCCTTCGCCTGCTAGCGATTTCGAGGAATCAAGAATTAGTATTGAAAAAGTTGTAGTAAAAAATAAAGAGTCAACTTTTTATGCTAAAGTTTCAGGTGAATCAATGAAAAATGCAGGGCTTGATGATGGAGATATTCTTGTAATTGATAGAAGCGAAGAGTTAAAAAATAATAAAATTGCTGTCTGTTATCTTAATGGAGAATTCACGGTTAAGAGAGTAAAGATTGAGAAGGATCATATATATCTAGTACCAGAAAATGATAAGTATGAACCGATAAAGGTTACAGACGAAAATGAATTTATAGTATGGGGAGTAGTAACTTACGTTATTAAAAAAATTTAGAGTCTCTCGTAAATACCGGCAATTCCTTGACCTCCTCCAACACAAGCAGTAACCATTCCGTACTTTTGATTTCTTCTTTTCATCTCATTAAGTAATTGTATTGAAAGTTTTGCACCAGTGCAACCTAAAGGATGACCAAGAGCAATTGCTCCACCATTAACATTTACAGTATCAGGATTTAAACCACTCTCCTGGATTACAGCTAAAGCTTGACAAGCGAAAGCTTCATTTAATTCTGTTTGTTCTATATCAGATAATTTTAATCCTGCCTGACTTAAAGCTTTTGGAATTGCTTCAACAGGTCCTATTCCCATGTATAAAGGATCTACTCCTCCTGAAGTACAAGTTACCATCCTTGCAATTGGTTTAACTCCTAATTGTTTAACCATCTCCTCAGACATGACTAAAACAAAAGCAGCACCGTCAGACATTTGAGATGAGCTACCAGCGGTAACTATACCTCCAAGTTTGAAAGCAGGTCTTAATTTAGCTAAAGCTTCAACTGTTGTTTCCCTTCTAACTCCTTCATCCATATCAACAGTATGAGATTTAGATACTTTCTTTCCATCCTGGACAAATACTTCTTCAACAGTAACTGGAACAATCTCATCTTTAAACAATCCCTTTTCTATTGCATTAGCTGCCTTTTGGTGAGACTCATAAGAAAATTGATCTGAAGCTTCTCTTGATATTTTATATTTTTCAGCAACAGCTTCAGCTGTATGCCCCATTCCAATATGATAATTCATATTCTCTTGATTTGCCTTATAACTAGGTGACAATTTGTATCCGGTCATTGGGATTAGACTCATACTTTCAATCCCTCCAGCAACAAAAATATGTCCAAATCCAGCTCTTACTTTACTAACAGCCATAGATATAGCTTCAAGACCTGAAGCACAGTACCTATTAATTGTTACACCTGGGACTTCTTTTCCAAGAGCTCTAGCAGATATTAGTCTTGCTACTTGAAGACCTTGTTCACCCTCAGGATTAGCACATCCTACTATAACATCATCAACTTTTGTTGTATCAAGTTCTGGGACCTGTGACGTAAGATGTTTTATAACATCAACAGCAAGATCATCGGTTCTATAATTTTTAAAGCCACCTCTTTTTGCTTTTCCAACTGCTGATCTATAACCAGCTACTATGTATGCTTCCATAATTAATTTCTTAATGGTTTTTTTGTCATCAGCATATGCTGAATTCTATCTAATGTTTTTTGATTTCCAAGTAGACTCATGAAGTTTTCTCTTTCAAGATCAAGAAGGTATTCTTCACTTACATTCTGAGAATACGTTAAATCTCCTCCACACATAACATAAGCTATTTTTCTGGATACTTCTACATCATAGTCAGACATGTAATTTCCAAGTCTGAATTCATTTATTGCAGAGTATAATGTTGATAATCCTGATCTTCCTAAAACTTCAATATCTTGCCTTGATGAAGGAGGTATATAACCTGTTTTTAGACTTAATACTTTTTCTTTCGCCATACTAATATTTCTCATACGATTCATACAAATAAAATCTCTCTCTGGAAGAAGATAATGAAGATCATAAGCCTCATGAGCTGACATGGATACTGATCCCATTGCGATTGATTTAAAATGATCAATTAATGATGGCATTTTTACATCTCCTGAATTAAATGAATCAGATGCCCTCATTGCCATTTCTTTTGTTCCACCTCCACCAGGTATAAGACCAACTCCAGCCTCAACAAGACCAATATATGACTCTGAAGCATGAATACCAGCATCACAATGTATTGAAACTTCAAGCCCTCCACCCATAACAAATCCATGAGTTGCAGAAACAACAGGCACATTACATGTCCTCATCCTCATCAGTATCTTTTGGAATCCTACTAGAAACTTTTCTATTTCATCAAAGTTCTTTTGCATAGCCATCATCCCCATATTCATAAGGTTAGCTCCAACAGAGAACTGTTTGTCATTATTACCTATTACTATACCATTCCAGCCATCTCTTTCAGCAATATCAATTGCCTCATTTATTCCTTTAGCTATTCCTTCCCCTATAGAGTTTCCTTTTGTCTGAAATTCAATACACATAACGCCATCTCCTATGTCATGCACGGTACACTCTGGATTTCTTAAAATCTGTTTATTTTCTCTAAATGCATCGAGTATGTAATGATTCTCAGAACTAGGAACATTTATATATTTCTTAGAATTGACATCATAAAATTTCTTTTTCCCATCTTCAAATTTGTAGAATGATTCTGCTCCAGAGGCAGACATATCTGTAATCCAATTTGGAACTTCTTCACCACAGCTTTTTATCATTTCAATTCCAGTTTCAATTCCAAGATTATCCCATATTTCAAATGGACCATAGCTCCATGCGTACCCAGTTCTTATTGCGTCATCTATTTGATAATAATCATCTGCAATCTCTGGAATACTCATGGCAGAATATGACAGTATACATGAAAAATATTCTTTATAAAATTTGTTAACGTTTGAATCTCCCTCAACTAAAAACTTTAATCTTCTATCAAAAAGCTCTATAGATTTTGCTTCTTTAATTTCAGGTAAATTAGGTTTAATTGATTTTCTATATTCATTTGTATCAAGATCAAGAGCCTTGATAACAGACCTACCGTTTTCATCTTTTTCTTTAGTTTTTTCATAGTAGCCTTTACCAGATTTGTTTCCGAAAAACTTATTTTCAATTAAAAATTTGAAAGATTTATTTTCAGGTTGATCTTTTAGTTTGCTGTAAAATGTATCATCATTTACATTGTTTACTAAAAAGTTAGTCACGTTGTCACTTGTATCAAGTCCTACCAAATCTTGTAATCTGAATGTTCCAGAATTAGGAAGACCTATAACACTACCTGTCATCAAATCAACTTCTTCAATTTTAAAATTGTATTTTTCTGTTAACTGAGATGATTTGATACCACACATTACACCAATTCTATTTCCAATGAATCCAGGAGTATCTTTACAAAGTACTGTTTGCTTTCCAAGTATTACATCTCCAAATTCCATCAAAAATGAAACTAACTTAGGATCAGTTTTAGTTTGAGGAATAACTTCGAATAGTCTTAAATATCTTGGAGGATTGAAGAAATGCGTTCCACAAAACAATGATTTAAAGCTATCTGATCTTCCCTCGCACAAAAGAGAGATTGGAATACTAGAAGTATTAGAAGTTACAAAAGCACCGTCAGACTTATATTTTTCAACCTTTTCAAAAATTGTTTTTTTAATTTCTAAATTTTCAACAACAACTTCAATAATCCAATCTGCATCTTTTATTTTTTCAAAATCATCATCGAAATTACCTGTGGTTATTCTTGAAGCATATTCTTTTTTATAAAGTGGATTAGGCTTTGACTTAATTGCATTATTTAATGCATCATCGGCAACTATATTCCTATTTTTTATTGATTTGTCTTTGGGCTGAATGTCGAGCATTAAAACATCTATCCCAACATTTGCAAGATGACAAGCAATTCCTGAACCCATTACTCCAGAACCAAGAACAGCGGCTTTTTTAACTTTAAAATTCATTTTTTTATAATATCTGCTAATCTAAATAAATTATTTTAATTACTAACTTTACAACATTAAGATATAACTATGGACAAAGAAAACATACTTTCAAATTTTCAATCAAAAGCAAAAAATGCAGCTCCAATAGGAGGTATTATTAAGTTTGAGATTGATGGTAACTCTATCTGTATTGATGGGACTGGATCTGAAAATAAAATTTTATTAGAAGATATGGAGGCTGATTGTACTATTACTATGGCAGGTTCTTTAATGGAGGATCTTAAAAATGGTAAAGTGAATCCAATGATGGCAGTTATGAGTGGAAAACTCAAAATTAAGGGTGATCAGGGACTTGCAATGAAGCTTCAGGCTTTTATGTAAATTTTTTAAAATTTTGTTAACTGATTTAATTTTTTTTATACATTTATTTTACTAATTAACCAGTTATCGAAAAGATTAACCAAAAAATCAACAGGTCTAAAGTAAACTACGCAATCACTTTGGCTAAATCCTTATCTTCAAAGGACTCACCATCTATTAATAAGATTTGGGAGTTGTGTGGCTTTAAATCAAAACTTGAATTTGAAAGAAATTTCATACGCATACATGGTGTTTCATTCAGAGAATATGTTGATAAGCTCTAGAATTAATTATCTCAAATTATAATCTTTAAGTAAATTTGCAAACTAGTGAAACGTAATATAGACATACTAGTTATCTCCGATTTACACCTTGGAACCTATGGCTCTGAAGCTGATGAGGTTTTATCATATTTAAAAACAATTGATGCAAAAAAAATTGTAATCAATGGAGACTTTGTAGATATTTTATTATTCAATAAAAAGTATTGGCCAAACTCTCATATGAAAGTTGTAAAATACTTTCTAGACCTAATATCTCAGGGTAAAGAAATCCACTATGTAGTTGGTAATCATGACGAGCTATTAAGGAAGTTTTTAAATTATAAAATTCAAAACTTTCAAATTGTTAATCAAGTAGTATTAAATACTGATGAAGGAAAAGTCTGGATTTTTCATGGTGATGTTTTTGATTTTTCTATTCAAACACAATGGATAACTAAATTTGCAGGATTTGTTTATGACTATATGATAATGTTCAATAGTTGGCTTAATAAAAAAATAATGAAACCTCTTGGAGGTAAAAGATTAAATTTCTCTAAAGCTATTAAAGCTAACGTAAAAACTGCTGTCCAGTACTTTAGCAATTTTGAAAGAGTAGCTGCTGAAACAGCTCATAAAAATGGATATAAATATGTGGTCTTGGGACATATTCATACTCCAAAAATTAAATCCTTTGATGTAGATGGTGATGAAATTATTTACATGAATTCAGGAGACTGGTTAGAGAGTTTATCATCTTTAGAATATGTAGATAATAAATGGTCTATATATAATCACACTCGAACTGAAGCTAATTTCAATAATGATGAAGGATCAAGAGTTGAGATGACAACTAAGGAGCTATACAAAGACATGATAGAAGAGTTTAAAATCCTTAAGGATAAATGAAAATTCTATATGCAATACAAACTACAGGTAACGGCCATTTAGCAAGAGCTCAAAATATTATTCCAAAAATAAAAGAAATAGCTGAACTTGAAATAATTACAAGTGGACCAAAAAATGATTTTTTACTAGAGGAAAAACCCATCAAACATTTTACAGGTGTTACTTTTTTCTATACCGATAATGGATCAGTTAATTGGCTGAAAACTGTTTTTTTAAATAATTATTTTAGATTATTAAAGGAGATTTTATCATGCCCAGTAAAAAAATATGATTTAATAATAAATGATTTTGAGCCAGTTTCTGCATGGTCTGCAAAATTTAATAATGTGAAGTGTTTTGAATTAACGAATCAATATTCGATGAGTCTTAAGAATACTCCTAGACCAAAGACTTACAATAGACTTGTATTATGGGCAATTAATTATATAATACCTACTAAACTTGGATATGGATATCATTACAAAAAATATACAGATAGAATTTTTTTTCCAATAATTAGAAATAAAATTAGAGATTTGAAAGTAACAAATAGTGATGAAATAATTGTCTACTTACCCACCTACTCTCCTTCAAATTTAATTGAGATTATTAATCAATTACCTATTAGGAAAACTTGGACAATTTTTTCTCTTGATGCAGACAAAAGAGAAACAATATCTGGTGTAAATGTTGAACCTCTTTCCGAAGATTTATTTTTGAATAAATTTGCTTCTTGTTATGGAATTGTATGTGCTGGTGGATTTGCTACAACCTCAGAAGCAATATTTCTTGGTAAGCCTATGATTGTTGTTCCTGTTGAAGGTCAAATAGAGCAGCAGTTTAATGCTGCTGCACTAAAAAAAGAAGGAGTAACAGTAATTGATAGGTTCTCAAAAAAAAATATAGATACTATATCTGATTGGATTGAGTCCCCAAAAGTGTTAGAAATAAAATACAAAGATGAATCCAAAAAAATAATTGAAACAATTGTAAACGACTACTCAAACTTAAACTAAACCTACCATGGAAAATGAACTAGATAATTTAAAGTTTCCTATTGGAAAATATAAAGCCATACTTGATTTTAACTTTTCAAAAACTGTTGAAGATATAAAAACACTAGAGTCATTTGCTGGTGATCTTAGAGAATCTGTAAAAGGGCTTGACAAGACTGATTTTAAAAAGTCTTATAGAGATGGAGGAATGAATATTGCTCAAATTATACACCATTTTTGTGATACACACACATATGCGTTCTTAAGAACAAAACATACATTACTAGAAGAAAATCCTAGCGTTAAAATGTATGAAGTGTCTGAATTTTTAACAACCCCTGACTCTAATGTATTAGATGTAAAAGATAGCCTAAATGTGATTGAAGGAATTCATGCTAAATGGGTAAGCCTTCTAAAGACATTATCAGAAGAAGATTTCAAAAAAACTTACTATCACTCATCCAGAGATAAAAATATAATTCTTCATGAGCATGTTGGGATGTATGCATGGCATACTAAACATCATATTGAGCACATTAAAATGGCTAAAAAGAATATTAAACAAAAAGGAAAAAGAGCAAAATAAAATATGAGTTCTAAAACAGTAATTTTTACTAGATTATACAGAAAGCTACACAGAAATGTTGGGATTATTTTTATTGGTTTTTTTCTACTAATATCAATAAGCGGTTTTCTTCTTGGATTAAAAGACGAGCTAGGGTTAAAGCCTGAAACTAAATCGACTAATTCTATTAATCAGAGCAGCTGGATTTCAATACAAAGTTTAGACTCAATTGCTAGAACCTTTGCAAGTGATGAACTTAAAATAGACTCTGAAATTGACAGAATAGACATAAGGCCAGACAAAGGGATTGCTAAGATTTTGTTTAAAAACAATTTTCAAGAGCTTCAGTTAGATCTAGAAAGTGGTGAAATTTTATCTGTAGAAAAAAGAGCAGATAATTTTATTGAAAGATTACATGATGGCTCTATAATTGATTTCTATTTTACAGAAAACAATATTTCAACAATTACATATGTTAGTATTATATCATTAAGCTTAGTCTTTATGATATATAGTGGGTATTTATTATGGGCTAATCCAAGAAAGATTAGACGAAATAAAAAAGCCCCCTAAAAGGAGGCTTTTCTGTACTCGAGGCGGGACTTGAACCCGCACGAACATTACTGCTCATTGGATTTTAAGTCCAACGTGTCTACCAATTCCACCACTCGAGCGTTGAGCGAAAGACGGGATTCGAACCCGCGACCCTCACCTTGGCAAGGTGATGCTCTACCAGCTGAGCTACTTTCGCAGAGAATGCAAATTTATAATAATTTAACTTATATGAGAAGTATAAATAAATTAATCTTTACCAATTTCTGTCTTAGAAAGTGCAAGAGCAGTTTGATACTCATTTTTTTGATCATTTAGGAATCTGGTATACATTCCAACATATATTCTTGACTGAGATAATGCTCCATATAACTCATTTGAAAGATAATACTGTCTATTGAATCTGTATCTAGTTAGTTCTTGTTGACCATAAATTTCACCATCGTAAGAGTTATAATTAAATTGTATTCTAAAGTTACCCATAATTTGTCTTCTCCAAAGCAAATTGAAGTTATCTATCTCTGTTGAAGTTGCATAGTTTCTCTCCTTTTTATGAGTATACATATTTAAAAGAAGTGACTTTAACTCTTCATTTTCTATAAGATTAAATGTACCATTTGCAATTAACTGATTAAAAATACCATCTTGAGGAAAAAAAGAAGTTCCAATTTGAATTTGAAGAAGTATCTCTGCTACCTCGCGATCAGAAAGTAGTGTATGATTATTATTTATATCATCTAAAAGTTTTATCAAGTTCTTGTCTGATTTATCTAGACCTTCAAGGATGATTTCAATTTGGTTAATATCACCTTCTAATGTTTTAGTTAGATCAGTTAATAAATAATTCTTTTCCTGTTTTGTAATATTAACCTGTCTTCTTTGTTCAAGATAAAATGATAGGAGTACACTTAGAATAATAACAATTGCTTGTACAATATTATTTCTAAGAAATGATTTAAATGTATTGGTTGTTTTGGTCATACTTAAAAGTATAAAAGTTTATTTATATATGGATAAATCTAAATTTAGTGAATCAAAATATTTAAACCTATTTAAACAAATTGAAAGAATTGTGTCTCTTAATGAACTTGTTATTCTTTCAGGGAAATATTTAACTGCAATATATGCTTGAAAGGTCTCTGCAACATCTTCTGAATCTGGGTTATCTTTTGCATATGTTGATAGATAATTTCCATCTAGGTTAACAGCATCAGTCCAGCCTTGCTGACCATAAACATATGGATCAATTGACAGATGTGCAGCTTCATGGATAAATAACTCTTCAGTTCTATCTCCATCTGGCCTTGTCTCTACAGTATTATTTAACCAATCAGTATGAAATGTAATATTTGCATAAGAAAGATCATCAGATCTTTGTGCAGACGCAACTTCCTCACCTTTTAAAAATTCAATTGATTTAATATTTTTTCTTAGTTCTTTTCCAAGTTGGCCCATCAAGGGAGCATATTTTTGTTCTAAGTTTGATGCTTCTTCTTGAGTAAACTCAGAATATATTTCAAAATCAACAGAAAGACCATCACCAAAGTTTACCTTATATACATGAGCTGGGTAAGTTATAAAATCAGGAATAGATTTATCATAAAATAGCCTATCCAAAATTCCTTGGTATGCAGATGATGAATATACAGTATAGTCAGAGGATTTTATTAAGTCTGGAAGATCCCACATAGTACCTAAAAATGGTGGATCAAGAATTTCAACATAATTAAAAAGGTAGACTCCATCTTCAGCGCTTTGAGATCGAATTAGGTATAATTGATCCTGAAGGTCATTTAATTGAATCGTTAAGTTATTATTGTCTGTCTCAAAAATTTCATTTGACTCAGTTAGAATCTCAATTTGATTTATATAATCTTCAATTTGGCTTTGAAAACCATTAATTTGAAAATTTAGTTCATTGATTTGTCCTGATTGGATATTGTTTTGAGAGATTAATTGGTTTATTTGAAAAGCGTAATCATTAATCTGGGAATTTAGCTGCGAAATATTAGCTTGAAGATCAAGTATAGTTTGATTAAGCTGATTTATCTCATCTTGTTTTGAACATGAGTTAATAATTAGAAAGAAAATAAAAATTAAAAATTTATAATTTTTCATATTGTATGATCATTTCTCCTGGATTGTGTGGGGGAATATAATAAGAGAACCCATGTCTATTGCATATTTGATCAATTATTTTCTTCTGCATAACTGGTGAATTTCCTGTTATCACTTTAAGGCTCACACTACCCTTAGTTGAATTTAAGAGCATGTACTCTTCAATTAATTCCAGTCCCTCTGGGTGAGTTTTTCCGTGTAAATCAATCTCCATCTTTTATTTCCTTTTTTATCTGGTTTAATTTTAAAAGTGCTTCAACAGGACTAAGATTATCAATATCTAAGTCTTCAATAATTTTTCTTATCTCCTGCATTTTGGGATCTTCTATATCAAAAAAACTAAGCTGAAGGTTATCATCACTTTTATCTGCTTTTAAATTTTTAGGTCTTCTAGTCTCCATAAGTTTTAACTTATTTTCTGCTGAACTAAGCACAAGTTTTGGCATACCAGCCATTTTAGCAACATGGATTCCAAAACTATGATTACTTCCTCCTTTAACTAGTCTTCTTAAAAAGATTACATCATCTTTTGTCTCTTTTACACTAACATTAAAATTTCTTATTCCATTGTATAGAGATTCCATTTCATTTAAATCATGGTAATGAGTTGCAAAAAGAACATGAGGTTTTAATTTATTTTCATGTAAAAACTCAGCTATTGCCCAAGCTATAGAGATTCCATCATAGGTGCTTGTTCCCCTTCCAATTTCATCAAGTAGGATTAGACTGTTTTCTGTTAGATTATTTAAAATTGATGCTGTTTCATTCATTTCAACCATAAAGGTTGACTCACCCATAGAGATATTATCACTTGCACCAACTCTAGTGAAAATTCTATCAACCAGGGAGAATGTCATCTCTTGTGCAGGGACAAAACTACCTATTTGAGCTAAAATGGTAATTAAAGCTGTTTGTCTTAAAATTGCAGATTTACCAGACATATTTGGACCGGTAATCATTATAATTTGCTGATCAGTATCAAGAAATATATCATTAGGAATATATCTTTCTCCAGAAGGAAGATTAGCTTCAATTACAGGATGTCTTCCTGCAATTATTTCAATTTTTTTTGTACTTGTTATCTTAGGACAACAATATTTATATCTAACTGCTCTTTTTGAGAAAGAGTTTAAAATATCAATTACAGAAATTTTATCTGAAACTAATTTTAATGTTAAAAGGCTATCTTGAAGTTTATCTAGCAATTTTAAAAATAACTTAAGCTCAAGATCTTTAATTTTCTCATCCGCATTTATTATTTTTTCCTCATACTCTTTTAATTCCTGTGTAATATATCTTTCCGCATTAACAAGAGTTTGCTTTCTTATCCAGTCCTCTGGAACTTTATCTTTATGGGTATTTCTTACCTCTATGTAATATCCAAAGACATTATTAAATGAGATCTTTAATGAAGGAATATTAGTTTTTTTAGTCTCTCTTTCAAGGATTTGATTAAGATATTCCTTACCTGAAGATCTTATCTCCCTTAAGCCATCAAGCTCTTTTGAGAATCCATCTTTAATAAAATCTCCTTTCAATATAGAAACAGGAGAATCATCCTTTAGACTTTTAGATATTACTCCTATAATACTCTTAGAATTAGGCAATGATTTTCCGTAATTTTTTAAAACACCACTGTAAACTAAAAGAGAGTCTTTAATTAAATCTACATTTTCTAATGAACTTTTTAAATTAACTAGCTCTCTTGGTGAAATTTTATATGTAGCAATTTTTGACATTAATCTCTCTATATCTGAAATATTATTTAAGTTAATATCAAGCAGTCTACTTATTTCATCATCACTCATTATTGATTGAACAATTTCTTGTCTTTTCTTTATCTTTTTTTTATCAATTAATGGAAAAGCAATCCAACTTTTAAGTTTTCTTGAACCCATACTAGTTATTGTCTCATCAATTGTATCAGAAAGATTAAAACCATTTATAGAGTTTGAATTAAACAACTCAAGATTTTTCATAGTAAATCTATCCATCCATACATAAGACTCTGGAAATATCCTTTGAAGGCTTGAGATATGAGTAAGATTATTATGCTCTGTATCATCTAAATAATGAATTATGGATCCCGCAGCTACAGTACCTAACTTAATATCCTCAACACCAAAACCCTTCAAACTTTTTGTATTAAAATGATCAAGCAACTTATTTTCTGAATATGAGTTGTCGTAAACCCAATCATCTAACGGATAGACGTTGTATGAGTTTCCTAATAACTCAAAGAATTTATTTTTTGATGGTTTTGAAACCAATATTTCATTGGGAGAAAAGTTTGAAATTAGTTGATCAATTAATTTTAAATCACCTTGTGATACATAAAAGTCACCAGTTGATACATCAAGAAATGAAATTCCAAATTCATTTTTTTCTATATGAACCGAAGCTAAATAATTATTTTTCTTCTGATCAAGTACTCCATCATTAATTGCTATTCCTGGAGTAACTATTTCTGTAACTCCTCGTTTGACAATTTTTTTTGTAAGCTTTGGATCTTCTAATTGATCGCAAACTGCAACTCTATTCCCTGCCTTGACTAGTTTAGGAAGATAGTTTTCAATTGAGTGGTGGGGAAATCCAGCTAGCTCAACCTCACTACTTGAACCGGCTCCTCTTTTTGTTAAGACTATACCTAAGATCTTTGATGCTAATATTGCATCTTCACCAAAAGTTTCATAAAAATCACCTACTCTAAACAAAAGTATAGTATCAGGATATTTAGATTTAATATCATTATACTGTTTCATCAAGGGTGTGATTTTACTCGTTTTAGTCACTGTTTTGTATTTATGCTAATGTAAATATTTTTATTTTTACTCTAATGCGAAAACTAAGAAATACTGAGTTAAATAGAAAGACAATAGAAGAGTTTAAAAAATCCAAGAAAACATCAGCAATTGTGATTCTAGATAATATCAGAAGTATTCATAATGTTGGTTCAATTTTTAGGACTTCTGATTCTTTTTTGATTGAAAAAATTATTATCTCAGGATATACTGCTACTCCTGAAAATTCTAAGATGGAAAAAACAGCACTTGGTTCATCTGATTCTGTTGATTGGGAATACACAGAGGATGTGATAGAAACAATCAAAAACCTAAAGAATAAAGGCATTAAAGTTGTTTCAGTTGAGCAAGCAGATAGATCATTAAAAATTGAAAAATTTTTTCCTAAAAAAGGAATAAAATATGCTTTTGTCTTTGGTAATGAGGTAGACGGTGTTTCAGATGAAATAATTTTAGAATCTGATCAAGTTCTTGAAATACCTCAAGTTGGGACTAAACATTCTTTAAATGTTTCAGTAGCAGCAGGAATTATTTTATGGGACTTTTATCAAAAAACCGAAATCTAAATTATTTTTAAAGGAATATCCTGATCGCTACAGTCATTATCCAGTTCCTTAATTGTTTTATTCAAAATTGGATGTACATAATCATCTGCTATTTCTAACATCGGGACCAAAACGAATTTTCTAATCTCAATTTTTGGATGAGGGATTTTTAAGTATTCTGAATCTGTTATAATGTTATCATAAAAAAGAATATCAATATCTATGAACCTGTCAGAATAACTACCATCAATGTCTTCTCTTCCCATTGATTTTTCAATCTTTTTTAAGTTTATTAATAAAGATTTTGGCATAATATCTGTATCAATAAGTAAACATAGATTATAAAAATCATTGGAATCGAAACCCCAAGACTTCGATTGATATATACTTGATCTAGAAATTATTATTCCAACCTTTTTCTCAATTTCATCTATCGCTTTATTTATTAATACAGAACGATTACCTTTGTTTGAACCTATTGATAAATAAACTTTACTCATAATTCTTATATGAATTCCAAAAAAATTACTCTAGCAAATAATATATATTTAATTCTTGCAGGATTATTTATTACTTCACTAGTTGCATCAAATTTAATATTTACAAAAATATTTTATTGGTATCCATTCGATATAAATTTTTTAGGTGTAAAACTTTTTGAGTTATCAGTTGGTATTTTACCCTATCCTCTTACATTCCTAATTACAGACTTAATATCTGAAATTTATGGAAGGAAGAAAGCAGATCAGGTTGTAATAACTGGAATATTTGCATCAATTTTTTCAATTATTTTAATTTTCGTGTCTAGCCAAGTACCTGCTATAGAAGCATCGCCAATTGATGATGAAACTTTTAACAGCGTTTTTCTTAATGCTCCATTAGCAGTATTGGCATCTATGCTAACATACTTATTCGCTCAATTTATAGATATAAGAATATACCATTTTTGGAAAAGGCTTACCAAAGGAAAACACCTTTGGTTAAGAAACAACTTTTCAACTTTTACATCACAATTTGTTGACACATTTACAATTGTATCGTTGCTTATTCTTTTTGGAATTCTTCCAGAGGATAAATTTTTGGTTCTAGTTATTTCTGGATTTTTATTTAAGGTAATTGTTGCATTATTAGATACCCCCCTTTTATATCTTTTCGTATGGATTTTTAGAAAGAAATTCAATTTAAAAGTCGGAGAAGAAATTAAACTTAGTTAGGTTGGAGTCAAAAAGAATCAATAAGTACTTAAGTGAGGTTGGATTCTGTTCAAGAAGAAAAGCCGATGAGTATATTTCTCTTGGAAGAGTATATATTAATGGAAAAGTAGCAGAGTTAGGATCTAAAGTAAATATAGATGATGAGATTAAAGTTGATGGTGAATTAATTCAGAACACTAATAAAAAAAGAGTATACATAGCATTCAATAAGCCTATTGGAATTGAATGTACTGGAAACCCAAAAGTGAAGGATAATATTATTGATTTTATAAATCACAAAGAGCGGCTTTTTACAATTGGAAGAATAGACAAACAAAGTGAAGGTCTTATTCTGCTAACAAATAATGGTGACATTGTAAATAATGTTTTAAGAGCAGAAAACAAGAAGGAGAAAGAATATATGGTATGGGTAAATAAAAATATAACACAAGATTTTATTGAAAAGATGAGGAAGGGAGTCAGGATTATGGGTAAAATGACAAAAAGGTGTTATGTAAAGAGGATTAATGATAATAGATTTAAAATTGTTCTAACCCAGGGAATGAATAGGCAAATCAGAAGAATGTGTGAGGTTTTAGGTTACAGAGTAACTAAACTAAAAAGGACTAGAATTATGAATATTCATTTAGATATTAATATTGGAGAGTATAGAGATTTGAGTGAAGATGAGGTAAAACAATTATTTAATCAATAGTTAGATCAATTAAATACCCTTCATTAGATCTAACATTAAATACACTTGAATCTTCAAAAATTAAATACTGTCCCTTAATTCCAATTAATTTTCCATTTATTTCATCAGACTTTTTAAGACTGACAGATTTTACTGAGTCAACTGAATTATCTATTCTATAATTAAATTTAATTACTTCAGTATCTATCAAAAAGTAATTTTTAAAATCCTTACCTAGGAATTCAAGCGCTTCATCTTTATCATTTTTTAAATTTGAATCATTAATTTGACTTGTAAGCATTTTACGCCAATTTGTTTTATCAGAAAATTTCTGTTTTAATTTTACCTCAGCTATCCCTGCCAAATATCGATTAGGAACTTTAATTAATTCAATAGCTTCAATAGCTCCTTGATCAATCCACCTTGTAGTTTTATTATTTGATCTAGTAACACCAACTTTTGTTTCACTTGTTTTTGAAAGGTAAACTATATGATCTTGAATTTGAATTTGTTTTTCATATTCAAGGTCTCTATCTTCAATTTCCAAGTGAGCTTTACTTAACTCAGGTTTCATTACCCAATCACCAGACATTGGTGACTCAAAAAAGCATTTTTTACAAAAACCGTTAGCAAAAATTTCAATATTTTCAGAGCATGACAGACAACAATAACCTGTCTTTTTCAAGTTGATATTTTTACCTATGAACTGATTAAGAAATAAAAGATCATTTTCAAAATCTAGCATATATCGAATAGGATCATCATGTATTGAAATCATTTTTTTTATTACTCCTGAAAACATAATTTTTTGTTTACTATTTTTATGCTAAATATATGTAATCCATGCCAATTCCAATTTTTAATTCTGTTGCATCCTTTTTTTTAAAAAGAAGGATAAGTCAAATAGAATTATTTAAAGACTATCCTATAGAAGTTCAACAAGAAGTTCTTAGAAAACTTGTCGTTTATTCTATTGATACTGAAATTGGAAAAAAGAATGATTTTAAAACAATAGCATCTTATGATGATTTTAAAGAAAGAGTTCCAATTGTATCTTATGAAGATATATATGCTGATATTGAAAGGAATAGAAAAGGTGAGCAAAACATATTTTGGAGAACTTCTATAAAATGGTTTGCAAAATCAAGTGGAACTACTAACGCTAAAAGTAAATTTATCCCAATAAGTTTTGAGTCTTTGGAAGATTGTCATTACAAGGCTGGAAAAGATATGCTGTCGTTGTACTTTAATAATAATATAAATTCACAATTACTTGCAGGAAAGTGTTTAAGACTAGGAGGGTCAAAGGATATCTATGAAAATAATAGTAGCTATTATGGAGATTTATCTGCTATTATAATTGATAACTTACCTTTTTGGGCTGAGCTAAGCAGTACACCTAGTTCAAAAGTTTCGTTAATTCCGGAGTGGGAAGAAAAAGTTGAGGCAATAATAAATGAATCTTTAAGTCAAAAAGTGACAAGCTTTGCAGGTGTTCCTTCTTGGATGTTGTCGTTACTTCAAAAAGTAATTGAAAAAACTGGTAGAAACAACGTTATAGATATTTGGAATGATTGTGAAGTTTATTTCCATGGAGGAGTAAGTTTCGAGCCTTACAAAAACCTCTACAAAAAATTATTTCCATCAAAAGATTTCAAATATTTTGAAATTTACAATGCTTCTGAAGGATTTTTTGCTATTCAAGATCAAAATGAATCAAGTGAACTACTACTTATGTTAGACTACGGTATATTCTACGAATTTTATCCAGCTAACGGGTCAGAGCAAGAAATTGTTTCATTAGCTGATGTTGAACTGAATGTAAATTATGCAATGGTAATAACAACAAATTCTGGTCTGTGGAGATATAAAATAGGTGATACAGTTAAGTTCACTTGCTTGAATCCATTCAGAATTAAAATAACAGGGAGGACAAAACATTTTATAAATGTTTTTGGTGAAGAGCTGGTAATTGAGAATGCAGAAAAGGCGTTATCCTTAACTTCAGAGTTAACAAAGTCTTCAATATCTGATTACACGGTAGGCCCTGTTTTTATGGGCAGTAAGACTAAAGGCTCACATGAGTGGTTAATTGAGTTTGATAAACAGCCTGATGATCTTAGTAAATTTATGGAAATACTTGATCTAAATCTTCAAAGTCTGAATTCTGATTATGAAGCCAAGAGATATAAAAGTTCAACACTCGAGCTACCCAAACTAGTTGTTGCAAGAAAGAATCTTTTTTATGATTGGCTTTCATCTAAAAATAAACTTGGAGGACAGAATAAAGTTCCGAGGCTATCAAATTCAAGAGAGTTTATTGAGGAATTAATTTCTATGAATTAGGAAACTGCTTTTAAGTAAGATAGATCAATTTTTTGAAGCTTTTCATCTGCATAAAGCTTTGTGATTTTTAGTTCATTCTCTCCAGAACTTGGTAAATTAAACATAGCATCATTTAAAATTGCTTCACATAGCGTTCTTAATCCTCTTGCACCTAGCTTAAACTCATATGCCTTGTCCACGATGTAGTCAATTGCGCCTGGAGTAATTGAAAAGTTAATATCATCCATTTCAAAAAGCCTGGTGTATTGCTTTATCAAAGCATTTTTTGGAATTGTCATAATATCTCTCAATGCATCTTTAGTTAGAGGGTTTAAGTGACACATAACAGGTAATCTTCCAATGATTTCAGGTATTAGCCCATATGATCTTATATCATGGGGATTAATATATCTTAAAACATTCTCTTCATTTTCATTAACTACTTTTTCATTTGCAGGTTTAAATCCAATAGATTGAAGATTTAATCTAGTTTTAATTATTTTTTCAATTCCATCAAAAGCACCACCTGCAATAAAAAGAATATTAGATGTGTCAACCTCAATGAATTTTTGATCTGGATGTTTTCTTCCCCCTTTAGGTGGAACATTTACAGTAGTTCCTTCAAGTAACTTAAGTAAAGCCTGTTGAACTCCTTCACCTGAAACATCTCTAGTGATAGAAGGGTTATCGCTTTTTCTTGCAATTTTATCAATTTCGTCTATAAAAACAATTCCATTTTGAGCTTTATCTACATCAAAATCAGCAGCCTGCAGAAGTTTACTTAAAATGCTTTCAACATCTTCACCAACATAGCCTGCTTCAGTAAGAACTGTCGCATCAACAATCGCAATAGGTACATTTAAAAATTTTGATATAGTTTGAGCTAATAGAGTTTTACCTGTACCTGTAGGTCCAACAAGAATTAAATTACTTTTTTGTATTTCAATTTCTTCCTGTAAATGTTTCTGATTGATTCTCTTATAATGATTATAGACTGCTACTGATAAAGTTTTTTTTGCATCTTCTTGACCAATAACGTGAAGATCTAGGAATTTTTTAATTTCTTTTGGAGGTTTTAGCTCAACAGCAAAATCAGATGGATCTTTACTAGATTCATCATCTTTAAGAATCATATCAGCTTGAGATATACATATATCACATATATGGGCATCTAAACCAGCTATTAATAATTTTGTCTGAGATTTTGATCTACCACAAAAAGAACATAAGATTTCTTCTTCACTCATATTATTTGTTTAATACTTCGTCAACCATACCATATTTATGAGCTTCATCTGCTTTCATCCAATAGTCTCTATCACTATCAGCATTTACCTTTTTGAAAGTTTGGCCAGTATGTTTTGAAATAATCTTATATAATTCATCTTTAAGCTTCAGAATTTCTCTTGCTGTAATTTCAATATCAGCTGCTTGACCAGAAACTCCACCTAAAGGCTGGTGTATCATAACTCTTGAGTGTTTTAGTGCAGATCTTTTTCCCTTCTTTCCTGCACACAGAAGAACTGCAGCCATAGATGCAGCACATCCAGTACAAATTGTAGCAACATCTGGCTTTATATATTGCATTGTATCATATATTCCAAGGCCTGCATACACTCCACCACCAGGAGAATTGATATACATTTGGATATCTCTTGATGAATCTGTACTCTGCAAGAAAAGTAATTGAGCCTGAATGACGTTGGCAACACTATCTGTGATAGCAGTTCCTAAAAACATAATTCTATCCATCATTAATCTTGAAAAAACATCCATCTGTGCTACATTTAATTGTCTCTCTTCGATAATATAAGGAGTCATACTGCTTATAATCTTATCATAGTATGTAGAGCTTACACCATGATGTTTTGTAGCATATTTCTTAAATTCTTTTGAATAATCCATCTGATATATTTTAAACTCAAAATTAATCAAATACATATCTAAATAAAAAAATATACCAATTATTTACCTTATTACTAATTGATAAATACTTATAGAACTTCATTTAAGATTATTAGGTATAATATATTTTGTTAAATTTGCTTTCAAAAATTAGTAACCTGGGTCGTGAACCCAAAACATTAAAATTATGGCAGTAAAAATTAGATTACAAAGACACGGAAAAAAGGGGAAACCTTTTTATTGGATAGTAGCAGCAGATGCTAGATCCAAAAGAGATGGTAAATACCTGGAAAAAATTGGTACTTATGACCCTAATACATCCCCAGCAACAATTGACTTGAATTTTGATTCTGCAATTTCTTGGTTAGGAAAAGGTGCACAACCTACAAATACTGCTAAGGCGATATTATCTTATTCTGGTGTTCTTCTTAAAAAACATCTCGATGGAGGTGTAAAAAAAGGTGCTTTCACAGAAGCTGAAGCAAAGAAAAGATTTGATAAGTGGATGAAAGAAAAGAGTGCAAAAATTCAAAAGAAAATTGAAGATGTTAATTCAGCACTTGAATCAAATAAAAAAGAAGCAAGAGAAAGAGAAGAGGAATATAGAAAGAAAAAATTAGAAGAATCTAAAGCTAAAGAGGAAGCTAAAGCTGAAGAGGCTTCTGCTGAAGAGGCTCCTGCTGATGAGGCTCCTGCTGAAGAAGCTCCTGCTGATGAGGCTTCTGCTGATGAGGCTCCTGCTGAAGAGGATAAATAATAAATTATATGGATACAAATCATGTTAAAATTGGAACTGTAGTTTCAAAACATGGTTACAAGGGTTCAATCAAAATAAATCTATTATCATCAAATCTTAAAGCAAACCTAGATGTTGACTTTATTTTTATTGATATTGATAAATGTCTTGTACCTTTTAAAGTAGATGATATAACTTCTTCAACTGATAATTCAATTATTTTAAAACTACAAGAGTTAAATAGTGATGAAGAAGCTTCTGAAGTAATTTTAAAAAATGTTTATTTAGATAAAAAACACTCTAACTTTAATGATGAAGAAAGTTTTTTTTACAACGAACTATTGAATTTCATCGTATTTAAAGATTCCCAAAAGATTGGTAAGATTGTTAATATTAATGATAAACTTCCCCAACCTGTTTTTGAAATATTAATTAATGACAAAAAATTTATGGTACCAATCCATGATGATTTTATTGAAAAAATAGATAAAGAAAAAAAGTCAATTCACATAGTTATACCCGATGGACTTTTAGAAATTACATAATTGAATATATAATTCATATTTTTGTTATATAAGTTCCAAATTATGAGTGAAAATTTTACCTCTCCAGATTTTTATAATATTGATGAGCTTCTATCTGAAGAACATAAGCTTATAAGAGAATCAACTAGGCAATGGGTTTCAAAATCAGTTAGCCCAATTATTGAAGAGTATGCTCAAAAAGCAGAGTTTCCAAGCCATCTTATCAAAGAGCTTGGAGAAATAGGTGCTTTTGGACCTTATATTCCTGAAAAATATGGTGGTGCTGGACTTGATCAAATAAGCTACGGGATTATGATGCAAGAAATTGAAAGAGGAGACAGCGGAATTAGATCTACTGCATCTGTTCAGTCCTCATTAGTAATGTATCCAATATGGAAATTCGGAAGTGATGAGCAAAAGGAAAAATTTTTACCTAAGCTTGCAACTGGTGAAATCATGGGATGCTTTGGTTTAACAGAGCCAGATCATGGTTCAAACCCTAGCGGAATGATATCAAATTTTAAAAGTGATGGTGATGATGTAATACTGAATGGAGCAAAAATGTGGATTTCAAATTCTCCATTTGCAGATATTGCTGTAGTCTGGGCTAAAGATGAGAATAAGAGGATTCATGGTCTAATTGTTGAAAGAGGTATGGATGGGTTTACTACTCCTGAAACTCATAATAAATGGTCCCTTAGAGCATCCTCAACAGGAGAACTTATATTTGATAACGTAAGAGTTCCAAAGAAAAATATCTTACCTGGGAAATCAGGGCTTGGAGCTCCATTAATGTGTTTGGACTCTGCAAGATATGGTATTTCATGGGGGGCAATTGGTGTTGCTATGGATTGCTATAATACTGCCTTAAAATACTCATTAGAAAGAGTGCAATTTGGAAAACCTATTGCAGCAAAACAACTTCAACAAAAAAAACTTGCGGAAATGTTAACTGAGATTACAAAAGCTCAACTTTTATCATGGAAACTTGGTAAACTAAAAAATGAAGATAAAGCAACTTCGGCACAAATTTCTCTAGCGAAAAGAAATAATGTTGATATGGCAATGAATATTGCGCGTGAGGCAAGGCAAGTATTAGGAGGTATGGGTATTACTGGAGATTTTAGTATTATGAGACATATGATGAATCTTGAGTCTGTTATAACTTATGAAGGTACTCATGATATTCATCTATTAATTCTTGGTAATGAAATTACAGGCCATAATGCCTTCTAAAAATCAAAAACAAAACCTATACTAGGAATTATAGAGTTTCTATTATCACTTTCAACCTCAATCAAATTCCTAGGAAATAATATATTCTGATTTTTATCTCTCTCAAGTCCATATTCAGGAGGAACTGGAATCTCATTAAGTAATAGGTTCTCAATATCAATATAAAAATTCATAGATGTGGTTTTAAAGTTCCATCTCTTATCAATTCTTACATCAAGTTTAAGGAATGGATCTAGATAATAATTACCAAGCTGAGAATAATCAAAAACTATTTCCGGATAAGACTGACTACTCAACAGAGTGTTAACAGGAGCATAAGGAGTTTTATCAGTAAATCTAAGTTTTGAGCTAAACTCCCAATTTTTTTTCAATTTATAACCACCAGTGAATGAAACTAGATTCCTATTATCCCATACAGAGGGCAGGAAAACTTTATCAAATCCTGAAAATTTACTGTAAAAAAATGTATAAGAAAGTATTCCATAAAAATTGTTTTTAAGCTTTTGTTGATATAAAAATTCAATTCCATATGATTTACCTCTTCCTGATGTAGATACATTCTCATTACCTAAAACTTCAAAGTCACCTCCTTTATTTGCAAGTGAAACCATATCGTTAACAGATATTGGATAGTTAAAGTATTTTTTATTGAAAGCTTCAATAGAGAATCTAGATGATTCTGAGTTGTTATACTCTATTCCAAAAACAAGATGATCACTTCTTGTATATTTAGAGTCATTATTAATAAAATTATTATTTAGATCCTTGAACCCAAGTATTGTGTATGTTGGTATCTTGAAATATCTTCCTGCTGCAAAATTAAGTTTCCATCTATTATCATGAGAAATGGACCATGATAATGCCATACGAGGTGAAAAATTTTTGAGTAAATTATTATCTATCGTAAAATTATCTTGATCAACTCTTACTCCAAGTGAAACCCCTAATTTGCCATTAAAAAATCTTCTGTTTGACTTTGCAAAAAAGCCATATTTAATTAAATCAACAGAAGTATTATAATTTATTTCGTAGAAAGGATATAAAGTATTATTAGAGTAATTTGAATATTGAATGTTACCACCTATTGAAAATTTATAATCATTAAAGTTTTGACTACTTATAAATCTCAATTTTGTCTCTTCTTCTAGGGAAATATTAGAATAAACTTTATCACTTTTATTTACGTTATCTTGGAATCTTTCAAAATCATTTTTAAGTCTATTGGTGCTTAGTGATAAGTTAAAGAAACCATTATTTTGTTTATAAATTCTTTTCCACGATACACCAAATGTCCTTGTATTTTGATTAATAATTGGTATTTGCTCAATAGTTGATTGGTTCTCAAAATCATATTCATCAGGTTCATTTACAGTTAATTTATCAATTGAACCAATTCCTACAAAATTTAAGAAATTATAGTCATCTATTTTATGGCTTATTTTCATCTGATAATCCCAATAATCTGGAAGGAAAGAAAATCCAAAGGCTTTAAATAAAAATTGTAAATAGCTTCTTCTTACAGAAAATATAAATGAAGTTTTTTCATTCAAAGGTCCTTCAAATGTTATTCCAGCTTCACTTGATCCTATTCGAAAGTTTCCAGATAATCTATCTGGATTTGCATCCTTTTGAATAAACGACAATACTCCTGACAAAGCATTATCATATTCTGCTCCAAATGATGATGTTGAAAGAGTTACATCTTTAATAAATGAAATATTTACTAATCCAACAGGACCTCCAGAACTACCTTGAGTAGAAAAATGATTAATGTTTGGTATTTCAATTCCATCTATATAGTATACAGTTTCGTTTGGTCCTCCACCCCTTATTATAATATCGTTTCTAAAACCTCCTACAGATGGAGATATACCAGGAAGACTTTGGATTACTCTTGTAATATCGTTGTTACCTCCAGGATATGTCTCAATTTCAACTGCAGAGAAAGTTTGAGTTGATAATGGAGTCTCAATTGAAGTCTTAAATGGAGATTCTGTTAGAATAACTTCATTAAGTATATCTGATAACGGATTTAAGGTATATTCTAAACTTTGATTTCCAACTGATTTGACGATTATATTGAATTTTGTTTGAGATTTAAAACCAATAAAACTTGCTGTTATGTTATAACTTGTTGTTGGCAGATCTAATATTTGAAAGAAACCGTTTTGATCTGAAACTGCAAAAAAATCTGAATCTTCAACTCTAATTGTTGCCCCTTCTAGTGGAAACCCAGTTTCATTATCAATGACCTTCCCTGTTAAACTTCCATAATTTTGAGAAAATATACATGAAGTAAGCACTAAGAATGCACAGGTTAAAATGGGCCTATACATCTAATTATGAAATAAGTGCTTGCTTACAATAATCGTAGCATTTTATGACTTCTTTAATTCTATTAGAACCCTCTGGAATTCTATATTCTAACTCTATAGTTGAAGTAAATTTATAAGAATTATCTCTTACTAGTCTCAACACTTCAATGATAGGAGTATCTCCTTCACCCCAAATTTGATTATCTGTTGCAATAACATTTAAAGTTTTTGCATACTGTCTATCCTTTAAGTGAAGACTACATATTCTAGCATGATTTTTTTCTATAAACTTTAACAATGTTTCTTTAGTATTTTTTTTACCTGCTGCAATGTAATGCCCAATATCAAGATTAATAAAATTATTTTTTGAATCATTTAGTGCAAAATCCCAAGCAGTGTCAGATGCTTGAAGATGAGCATGATAACCAACATTAACTTTATTTTTTTCAGCATAGTGAGATATTCTCTTAGTATTTTCTTCAGAAGTAAGCTCGGCAGTAACATAGTCTGCACCTAGTGCCTTTGTTGCTTTCATAGCGTATTCAATTTCTTCATCTTTATTATTTGGATTCATACAGTAAGGCTTATAAGCAAAAATATTTATTCCTTGATCTTGAAATTGTTTTTTCACATTCCTAAATTCTTTCATAGATATATTAGCCCTCCATTCTGCATGTGACCTACCTGATCTTGGCATACCCATTGATCTTTCAATATGACTACCCATTAGTTCAATATTATCAGAACCTGTATCAATACAATTTTGAATAATTACGTTCATGTCCTCAACACCTGGGTTAAATGAATATGTAATTACTGAAATATCTATACCATTAATATCTTTTATAATTGGAGAAAAATTATAGTTTAAAGCTCCTAATGTAATTAATGATGATTTTTTTATAAAGTTTCTTCTTGAGTTCATAGCGGTTTCATATTTTTAATTAAAATAATTTATAATTATCTAAATACAAAATGATAAAAGGGGTAATATTTGATATGGATGGAACTATAGTTGACAGTCTACCCTACCATCATGATGCATGGCGAATATTTTTTGAAGAAAATAAAGTTGATAATTTTTCTGAAAAACTAAAAAGATATAAGGGAGGGGGGACACTTGATTTAATGAAAGCTGTATATGGAGATATTTATTCAATGGATGAGTTAAAAAAAATGAGTGATGATAAAGAAGTTATCTTCAGAAAGATATACAAAGGAAATATTAAGCCAATTGAAGGGTTTCTAGAATTTATTTTTGACTTAAAATCAAAAAAAATTCTGGTAGGACTAGCAAGTAATGCCATTAGAAAAAATGTGACTCTTACTCTAAATGAATTAGGTGTTCATGATTTATTTGACAGTATTATATGTGGTGATGAAGTAAGTTTTGGAAAACCCAATCCTGAAATGTTCGATAAGACTGTAAGTAGGTTTAACTTAAAGAAAGACAATTGCATAATTTTTGAAGATTCTATTGAAGGGGTTGGTGCTGCAGTAAATGCTGGCATTAGTGTAATTGGTGTGACATCAAGTAGTTCGAGTAATATTTTAAATAATGCCGGCTGTATTAAATCAATTAATGATTATACAGATTATGACCAATTGATAAAATAATTTTTTAGATTTTTTAAAAAAAGTACTTCGGGTGGGAATCGAACCCACACTCCCAGAGGAACTGGATTTTGAATCCAGCGCGTCTACCAGTTTCGCCACCGAAGCTAAGGGCCTTAAAATTAATAAATTCCAGGATATTAAATAATTTATGATAAAATTATACTGAACAATAATTATTTATAAATTTGCACTCCAATTAAATGATAGTGGAAACGCCTGTAAAGATATTTTCGTGTACCCAGAGTATGACTCTTTCAAAGCAAATTGCAAAAGAGTTTGGACAAGATCTTGGTATTGTTAGTTTTCAAAGATATAGTGATGGAGAATTTCAACCTTCCTTTGAAGAGTCAGTTAGAGGTTCAAGAGTCTTTATAATTGGATCTACAAACCCTTCTACAGATAACTTAATGGAAATGCTTCTTATGTTGGATGCTGCAAAAAGAGCTTCGGCAAGACATATTACTGCAGTAATTCCATATTTTGGATGGGCAAGACAGGATAGAAAAGATAAACCAAGAGTACCAATAGGTGCAAAATTAGTTGCTAAATTATTAGAGTCAGCAGGAGCTACAAGAATAATTACGATGGATCTTCATGCTGATCAAATTCAGGGATTCTTTGAAAAACCTGTTGATCATTTATATGCATCATCAATATTTGTTCCATATTTAAAGTCTTTAAATATAGATAACCTAACAATTGCATCACCTGATATGGGTGGTTCTAAAAGGGCTTATGCATACTCAAAATTTTTAGATTCAGACGTAGTTATATGTTATAAGCAAAGATCAAAAGGTAATATTATCACACATATGGAGTTAATAGGAGATGTTACTGGCAAAAATGTTGTTTTAATTGATGATATGGTTGATACTGCCGGAACATTAACAAAGGCTGCAGATTTAATGATTGAAAAAGGTGCAGAGTCTGTAATAGCAATATGTACACATGCATTACTTTCCGGTGATGCGTATGAAAAAATTGAAAAATCTAAACTAAATAAATTAATAACAAGCGATTCAATTGAAATTAAAAAAGAATCTAATAAAGTTGAACACTTATCTTGCTCAAAAATGTTTGCTGAGGCAATGTATAATGTTCATCATAACAAATCAATTGATAAGCTATTTATAAATAAATAAATAAAAATGAAATCAATAGAAATTAAAAGTAACAACAGGGAAAATACTGGTAAAACAAGCTCAAATTCTTTAAGAAAAGAAGGTAATGTTCCATGTGTTTTGTACGGAGGTAATGAAGTAGTACATTTTTCTGCAAAAGAAATAGGATTTAAAGACCTAGTTTATACAGCTGCTGCTCACACTGTTGTATTAGATTTTGGGGATAAAAAAGTGAATGCTATTCTTCAAGATATTCAATTTCATCCAGTAACTGATAAAATATTACACGCTGATTTTTATGAACTTTTTGATGATAAGCCAGTTACAATGGAAATACCGGTAATTCTTAGTGGATCAGCCCCTGGAGTCATGAATAGTGGTGGTGTTTTAAGTAGAAATAAAAGAAAGCTTAAAATAAAAGCAATTCCAGGTAATCTTCCTGATTCTATTGATGTAGATATTTCTTCACTTGAATTAGGGGATAAATATTACACATCTCAAGTGGATGACGAGGACTTTGAAATACTTCACCCAGATAATACTGTAATCTGTCAAGTTAGAACATCAAGAGCATCAATGGCACTACCAGAAGAAGAGGAAGGTGTTGAAGGTGCAGAAGGTGTTGAAGGTGTTGAAGGTGCAGAAGGTGCAGAAGGTACAGAAGGTGCAGAAGCAAAAGGTTCTGATACTGAAGCTCCTAAGGATGAGTCTAAAGATTCTTAATATTTGGCGTTATTTAATTAATCTTAACTTTATTAGGTTAATAAATAATGATGAATTTTCTTAAGAAAATCTTCTCAAGTTTAAATAATAAATCTGATATGAATAAATATCTTATTCTAGGTATTGGAAATATTGGTAAAGAGTACGATGATACTAGGCATAATATAGGCTTTGAAATTGTTGATCAACTTTCTCAAAATCTGGATACCGAGTTTGAATCTGTAAAACTAGCTCAAAGGGCAGAAGGAAGTTTCAAAGGAAAAAAGATAATTATCATAAAGCCAAACAATTATGTCAATAATTCAGGAAGATCATTATTGTATTGGCAAAAAAAAGAAAAAGTTTCACTTGAAAACATTCTAGTTGTTTGTGATGATTTAAATTTATTTTTTGGAAATATTAAAATAAAACCAAATGGCACGTCTGGAGGTCATAATGGCTTAAAAGACATTGAAGATAATCTTGGAACTTCTAATTATGCTAGGTTAAGGGTTGGAATATCTAATAACAATAAGATTCCCAAATCAGATTATGTTTTAGGAAAGTGGAGTAGCTATGAGATGTCCAATATAAATACTCTTACAATTAGCTCAATTGAGATTATTTTCTCATTTATTCAAACTGGTATTGAAGAGACAATGAATCTCTACAACAAGAAAAATTTTATTAAATGAAAATTTTCAGGAGTATTGAAGATTATAATTTAAATCAAAGAACCATTTTAACAATTGGAACATTTGATGGAGTTCATGAAGGTCACAAGAAAATCTTGAATAAGTTAATTTCTTCATCAAAAAAAAAGAATTTATCATCTGTTGTCCTTACATTTTTTCCTCACCCTAGGATTATTTTAAATAAGTATAATGAAGTTAAAATGATAGATACTTTAGATGAAAAAATTAAAGCTTTTGAAAAGTTAGGGATTGAAAATCTTATTATACATCCTTTTGATAAAAGTTTCTCATTATTATCTGCTGATCAATTTATTAAAGATTATTTAATTGAAAAATTAAAAATTAATCATATAATTATAGGGTATGATCATAGATTTGGTAAAGGTAGAGAGGCATCAGTAGATGATTTAAAAAAATATGGAGAAAGTTTTGATTTTATAGTTGAAGAAATTAAAGCACATGAGGTTGAATCTATAGCTGTAAGTTCAACTAAAATTAGAGATTCAATTAATAGTGGTGAACTTGATAAATCAGCAAAATTTTTAGGTAGATTTTTTAAATTAACTGGAAAAGTTGTCAAAGGTGATGGTTTGGGAAAACAAATTAATTATCCAACTGCAAATATTTACGTTGAAGAAAATTATAAGATTATTCCTAAAGATGGTGTCTATTTTATAAAGACTTTAATTGATGATAATGAATTCCATGGAATGATGAATATTGGTCATAGACCTACAATAGGTGAAAATAAAAAATCAATAGAAGTTCATTTATTTGATTTTGATAATGACATTTATGATAAAACTATTTCTGTTGATGTATTACTAAAAATAAGAGATGAGATAAAGTTTTCATCAATTGAAGCCTTAAAAGAGCAATTAAAAAAAGATGAAACTTATTGTATTCAGTTAATCAACAAATAAATTTTATCTTTGATTTAAAATAATTATGCTTTCAATTGATTACATCACAAACTCAAAAGATGACGCAATTATAGGCCTTAAAAAAAGAGGTTTCAAGAAACTAGATGTATTAGATAGTATAATAGAGCTCAATAATAATCGAAAAAAAATACAGCAAGAACTTGATAATATTCTTTTTAAGTCTAATACAATTTCTAAAGACATAGCTGAAGCATTTAAATCAGGTAATAATGATATTGACATTGATAGTCTCAAATCTGAGTCGTCAAATTTAAAATTAAAGTCAAAGAGTTTAGCAGAAGAATTAGATACAGTTAAAATTAAAATATCGGATCTAATAACTACAGTACCTAATATTCCTGATTCAAAAGTACCTGACGGACTTTCTGAGGAAAATAATATTGAAGTATTTAGAAGCTCTAATTTTAAAGAGTCTGGATATGATCTAAAAAATCATTGGGATTTATCAAAAGAATATGACATTATTGATTTTGAATTAGGAAGTAAGATAACAGGATCAGGATTTCCAGTATATAAAGGTAAAGGTGCTAAACTTCAAAGAGCATTAATAAACTTCTTTTTAGATAGAAATAGCTCTGCAGGATACAATGAGTTTCAAGTTCCTCACTTGGTAAACTCAGACTCTGCTTATGCTACTGGCCAATTACCTGATAAAGATGGTCAAATGTATCATGTTATCAATGATAACTTTTATTTAATTCCTACAGCAGAGGTTCCTTTAACAAACATATACAGAGATAAAATCTTAGCAGTTGACCAGGTCCCAATTATGATGACTGGTTATACACCATGTTTTAGAAGAGAAGCTGGAAGTTATGGGTCTGATGTAAGGGGATTAAATAGATTACATCAATTCGATAAAGTAGAGATCGTAAGAATTGAACATCCTGACAAGTCTGATGATGCATTAATTAAAATGAAAGAGCATATAAAAGAAATTCTAACCGAACTTAAACTTGATTTTAGAATTTTAAATTTATGTGCGGGTGACCTTGGTTTTACATCTTCAATAACATATGATTTTGAAGTTTTTTCAAAGGGTCAAGAAAAATGGCTCGAGATAAGCTCAGTTTCAAACTTTAAAACATATCAATCAAATCGTCTTAATTTAAAATTTAAAGATAAAGATGGTAAAAACTACACATTACATACTCTAAATGGTAGTTCTTTGGCTCTTCCCAGAGTAATGGCTGGATTAATTGAGAATAATCAATCTAAAAATGGAATTATAATTCCTGATGTTTTAGTCTCATATACTGGATTTGATATAATAAACTAATTCTATGATTGAAAATGTTAGTCCAAAAAAATTCCTGGGTCAACATTTCCTTATTGATGAGAATATTTCAAAGAAGATAGTTAATTCTTTTAGTTTAAAAGAATTTGATAAAATAGTTGAAATCGGACCTGGAAAAGGTGCTTTAACAAAATACCTATTTGAGTTTAGTGATAAATTAATTCTTATTGAATATGATACTGAGTCTGTTGAGTTTATAAAAAGTTCATTTAAAAAACACAACCCAAATATTATTAAACAAGATTTTTTAAAATATAATTTAAAGGATGTTTTGTCTCAGACCAATAAGAACATAATAATAGGTAACTTTCCATATAATATTTCATCACAGATTATCTTTAAAATATTGGAAAACTATTTATTAGTAGATAATCTAATTGGAATGTTTCAGAAAGAAGTTGCAGAGAGGATTATTAGTAAACCTAACTCAAAGGAATATGGAATAATCTCAGTAAAAACTCAGTTATTATATGATGTTAAAATTCTATTTGATGTTTCACCTAACGTATTCTTTCCAAAACCAAGAGTTAATTCATCAGTTATTTCAATGACCAGAAAGAAGAATATTAATATTAATTTTGATCTAAAGCTATTTGATAGATTAGTAAAACTTAGTTTTCAGCAAAGAAGAAAGAAAATAAAAAACTCTTTAAAAAAACTTGATATAAAGGAAAATATTCTAGAAGATAGTATCTTTGGTTTAAGGCCTGAGCAACTATCTGTAAATGACTTTATTAGATTAACACAAAAAATCAGTAATGAAACAATTTAAGATTAATGATGAGTTAATCAGTAAGATTAAAAAGCTTATTGAAGACAACAACAGAGATAAGCTTTTATCTAGTCTAGCAGATATTCATTACGCAGATTTAGCAGAAATTTTTGAATTATTAGAAACAACAGAAGTAATTTTTCTGGTTAAAATTTTTGATAAGCAAAAAATTGCAGACGCATTAGCAGAAATTGATGAAGACTTAAGAGAAATCATTTTAGAGAAATTATCTGCTAAAGAAATTGCTGAAAAAATTGTTGAGCTTGATACCGATGATGCAACAGATGTTATTTCTGAATTAACCGAGGAGAGACAAGAAAGAGTATTCTCTCAAATTAAAGATGCTGAGCTAACAGATGATATTAAAGAGTTACTTAAATATGATGAGGATACAGCTGGTGGTTTGATGGCTAAAGAGCTAGTAAGTGTTAATGAGAATCTAAGTATCTCCAAATGTCTTGATGAAATAAGAAAACAAGCAAAGAATGTAACTAGAGTTCATTCCATTTACGTTGTTGATTCAAAAAACAGATTAAAAGGAAGACTTTCACTTAAAGATGTTGTTACTGCTAAGTCTAGATCTAAAGTTAGGGATATTTATATTCCAAATGTTGATTATGTTACTGTTGATCAAGAGGGAGAAGATGTTGCAAAAATTATGTCTAAATATGATTTGGAAGCGATTCCAGTTACAAATAAAAGAAAAACATTACTTGGTAGGATTACAATTGATGATATTGTCGATTTAATTAAAGATGAAGCTGAAAAAGACTACCAATTAGCTGCTGGTATATCATCTGAAGTTGAAGTAAATGATTCAATTTTTCAATTAACTAAAGCCAGATTACCATGGTTATTTTTAGGACTATTAGGTGGGCTCGGAAGTGTTTTTATTTTAAAAGATTTTGAACAAATAATGAATCAGCCTGACCTTAGAAATTTATTTTTCTATACTCCTTTAATTGCAGCTATGGCTGGTAATGTTGGTGTACAATCTTCTGCAATTATAGTTCAAGGTTTAGCAAATGATTTAGTAAAAGGCTCATTACTAAATAGACTTTTTAAGGAAGTTGGACTTAGTCTAATTAATGGTTTTGCTCTTTCAGTTATTTTAATAATTTTTGGTCAAATAGTAAATCAAGATTTATCTATGAGTCTTACTATAGCTGGGTCAATGATGGGAGTTATAATAATTGCAGCACTAGTAGGAACTTTTGTCCCTATTATTCTTGATAAACAAGGTATTGATCCAGCTATAGCTACAGGGCCTTTTATAACTACTGCTAACGATATTTTTGGAATCTTCTTATTCTTTTATATAGCAAAAATTTCTTTAGGATTTTGATGAAAAAAATTCTTATACTTTGTACTGGTAATTCATGCAGAAGTCAAATAGCCCATGGATATTTAAATCATTTTACTGATAATTCTGTATCTGTATTCAGTGCAGGGATTGAAAAACATGGGTTAAATTCAAATGCCGTTCGTTGTATGCTTGAGGATAAAATTGATATATCTAATCATACTTCAAATTTAGTAGACGATTACCAAAAAATTAAATTTGATTTTATCATTACTGTTTGTGATAACGCTAATGAGACATGTCCAGTTTTTCCAGGTGAATCATTAGTTAAAATACATAAAAACTTTATTGACCCTACGAAAATTAAAAACGGTGAATATGGGGACCATTTTATTAAAGCTAGAAATGAAATAAAGAAGTTTATTAAGAACTTTATAGAGAATTATCTAGATAAATAATCATCAATTATTTGTTTGTTCATTCGTACAATCTTCCATTGGTCAAGACCATCAATTATTGCACCCGTTTTTTTATAAAAGTCAATAGCCGGCTTATTCCAATCCAGAACAGACCACTCTACTCTATTTACATCTCTTCTTTTTGCCTCCTCTAGAAATGATTTATAAAGAAGTGTGCCTATTCCTTTACCTCTCATTTTTTCTGTAACTACTAGATCCTCAAGATGAAGAGTGTCACCTACCCATGTAGAATATCTTGGTGTATAGAATGCAAGTCCGACAATTGTATTATCAGTTTCAGCTAGAATACATTGATATTTTGGATTCTTTCCAAATCCATCTCTAATTAATTCTTGTTCAGTTACTTTTACAGCATCTGGTTCTTTTTCATATACAGCAAGTTCAATTAATAATCTAAGTATATCTTTTACGTCACCTGAATTAGCCTTTCTAATTGTAGTATTAACCATAATTCAATTTAAAAAATTAATCGTTTTTTCAAGAAAAAATTTAGGATTATCTGCATGAACCCAGTGGGCTGCATATGGGACTTTTATTATTTCAAGATTCTTAAAAAAAGAATTCATTAAATCATAATCTGATTCATTTACATAATCAGAATTTTCACCATGAATAAGTAAGGTTGGATTATCAAAAGAAAAGTCTTGTTTCAAAATTAATGAAAGCTTATTTTTAAAATCATATAATATGTCAAGATTAATTTTTAGACCCAAGATATCTTGGTCTTTCCAATAAAGATTTTTTAACAAGAATTGTCTAACTCTTTCATCAGAAATTAATTTTGAAAGTTGAGAGTCTGCATCATTTCTTGATTTTATTATTTTAAAGTCAAGAGATTTTAAGCTTTCAAGTATATAATCATGGTGAGGTTTATATGCTTTGGGAACTATATCTACAATTATAATTTTTTTAAGTAGCTCTGGATAATTCTTGGCGAAAAGCATTGTAACATTTCCTCCCATTGAATGACCAATCATGTAAAAATTTGAGATATTATGATAAGAGGTATATTCATATATATCTTGTACCATTAAATCGAAGCTGAATTCATTACTCCAAAAACTTTTTCCATGATTTCTTAAATCAATAAGATGAACTTTAAATCCACTTTCAGCAATTTTATTTGCATGAGATTTCCAATTGTCTCCCATACCAAGAAAACCATGAACAATAATGATATTATTATCAGAATCACCAACTATTTTAGAGTGAAGTAGATTCAATTTAAAATATTTAAATAGGATTTAATTGTAGATTCAAGTCCATAATAAAGTGACTCTGAGATTAGTGCATGGCCTATGGATACTTCTTTAAGATTTACAATATTGTTTTTAAAAAACTCAAGATTTTGTTGATTTAGATCATGACCTGCATTAAGTTCCATTCCAATTTTATTCGCAATATCAGAGCAATCAATGTATCTATTTATAGCATTTGATTTATCATTTATATATTGTTTTGCATACGGACCAGTAAATAATTCGACTCTATCTGCATTTATTTTTTTTGCTCCTTCAAGCATTTTAGAGTCAGGATCAATAAATATTGATACTCTTATTGAGTTTGATTTAAATTCCTCAACTACATCTTTCAAAAAATTAAAATTTTTAACTGTATCCCAACCTGAGTTAGAGGTAATTGCATCGGATTCATCAGGGACTAAAGTAACTTGATCAGGTTTTACTTCGCAAACCATATTTATAAATTTTTTAGATGGATTCCCTTCGATATTTAATTCAGTTGAAATATTTTGTTTTAAATCATATGCATCAGAGTATTTGATATGTCTTTCATCAGGTCTAGGGTGTATAGTTATCCCTTCAGCGCCAAATTTGATTATGTCCTTAGCAGTTTTTACTAAGTTAGGATAATCTTCTCCCCTAGCATTTCTAAGAGTTGCTATTTTATTAATGTTTACACTTAATTTAGTCATCTCAATTCATTAAACTTAAATGCAAATATAGTACTTAATAAAGTTTTAAAGTTTGTATTTTAGCTATATGAAAATTGCTCTATACATAGCATTTAATAATAGTTCCTCAGTTAATTGCTGTAAGGAAGTTATTGATATTGTATCAGCAGAAAATGATTTAATTATTGACTCAAAAATTAAGAATGAGCTTAGTAAGGAATTACAAAGTAAATTTTCATTTTTTGATTCATCAGACCCTATTGATAATAATATTGACTATGTTTTTGCAGTTGGTGGTGATGGAACAATATTGAGATCAATTACATACGTAAAAGATTCAGGAGTTCCAATATTAGGGATAAATGCAGGAAGGCTTGGCTTTTTAACTAGCATACAAAAAGAGAATATAGGTGAGGCTGTAAATAAAATAAAAGGAAACAAATTTAGCATTATAGATAGAACGCTACTGGAGGTAAAGTCATATTCATCCAGTAAGCTTTTTTCGTATGCACTAAATGAAGTTACAATTCAAAGAAAAGATACAACATCTCTTCTAAACATATCGTGTACAATTAATGGTAATTATTTAACAAATTATTGGTCAGATGGATTAATTATATCAACTCCTACAGGTTCAACAGGTTATTCTCTAAGTAATGGTGGTTCAGTTGTTTCTCCAGAGTCCAAGGTAATTATACTGAATCCAATTGCACCACATAACATTAATATGAGATCTCTAATAATACCTGACGATTCAGAAGTTAAAATTCAAGTTGAAGGAACTGATAATATTAATTTATCTTTGGATTCTAGAATGTATTCGTTTGAATCAAAAAATGAAATTCAGATATCAAAATCAAAATTTACTATTAAGACAATTAAACTTGATGAGGATAACTTTTATAAAAGGTTAAGAGAAAAACTTTTTTGGGGACAAGATATGAGAAATAATAAAATTAGCGACTGATGAATACACCCAATCATGTAGCGATAATTATGGATGGAAATGGAAGATGGGCCGAACAAAAAGGAATGCCCAGAGAATTTGGTCATCAAAATGGAGTTAGGTCTGTAAAAAAAATTGTTGAGGAAGCTAATAAGCATAAAGTAAAGTATTTAACATTATTTGCATTCTCTATTGAGAACTGGGAAAGACCTAGTTATGAGGTAGAAACATTAATGAGGCTTTTAGTAGAGACTCTTAGAGATGAATTTGAGGATTTATTTAAAAATAATATAAGATTGAATGCTATAGGTGATGTTAAATCACTTCCCAACGAAGTAAGATATGAATTATACAATATTATCAATAACACTAAAGACAACACAGGAATGACATTAACCTTAGCTTTGAGTTATGGGGGAAAACAGGAGATTTTTAAGGCTGTCAAAGAGATTTCAGAAAAAGTTAAAAATGAGATAATTTGTCTTGATAATTTTGATGATTCCATCATTAATGACCATCTTTACACAAAAAATTTACCAGATGTAGATTTGCTAATTAGAACTAGTGGTGAACAACGAATTAGTAACTTCTTATTATGGCAAATAGCATATGCTGAATTATATTTCAGTGAAACATATTGGCCTGACTTTTCCGAAGAAGATTTTACAGATGCAATTATCGAATATCAAAAAAGAGAGAGAAGATTTGGAAAAACTAGTAAACAACTTTAGATCAAACACCTTTAATATTATTGCTGTCCTGCTTCTAACTTCAGGACTTCTATATTCTCAAGATGTTTACAGAAAGGGTGGCACTTACACTATAGATACTATTACTGTCGTAGGGCTTAAAAACTTTAGTGATAGAACTGTTGTTACTTATAGTGGCTTAAGGCAAGGTCAGTCAATTCAAGTTCCTGGTGAAGAGATTAGCGCAATTTTAAAAAAACTTTGGAATTTAGAGCTATTTAGTAATGTTGATCTTTATGTAACTGACATAAATAATGGAGCCATCAAATTGGAGATCAATGTAGAAGAATTACCAACATTGTTAAAGTACAGAATTAATGGTATAAAAAAAGGTAAAGCAGAAACATATGAAAAGGAGACAGAATTATCTGAAGGGAAGAGATTATCTGAAAGCTTTCTTACAAATACAAAAAACTATATAAGGAATGAGTTAAAGAAAGATGGTTATTTAAATTCTGAAGTAAAACTAGTCACCGTTCCTGACTCTATAGGCTCTAATAGGATCAACTTAGATATTAACATTGACAAAGGTGAAAGAATTAAAATAAAAAATATAAATTTTACTGGTAATGAAATTTATGGAGACTTTAAGCTCAGATCCAAATTAAAAAAGACTAAGAAAAAATTTCCACTTAGATTCTGGAAAAAATCTAAACTTATTGATTCAGATTATATTGCAGATAAGGAGAATTTAATCTCATTTTATAAAGAGAAGGGATATAGAGATGCTCGTGTAGAATTTGATACAGTTGTTATAAACGACGAAAAAACAATTGATATTAACCTAAATATTGATGAAGGAAACAAGTATTATTTCGGAGACATTAACTACATAGGAAATAGTTCATTTACTAATTTTCAACTTGATCAAATTTTAGGAATAGAAAAAGGTGATTCTTATAATGGTGTTTTACTGAAAGAAAGAATTCAGGATGAGCAACCTGATGCAGCTGACATATCTAACTTATATCAAAATAATGGATATTTATTCTCATCTGTAAATGCTGTTGAAGTAAGTGCTGAAAATGATACTATAGATTTTGAAATCAGGATCAATGAAGGTAAGCTTGCAAGTTTTAATAAAATTTCAGTAGTTGGTAACACCAAAACTAATGATAATGTAATCTTTAGAGAGCTCAGGATTAAACCTGGAGAGCTCTACAGTAAGGATAAGGTTGTAAGAACGATTCGTGAAGTTGGACAGCTAGGTTTCTTTGATGCAGAGCAGATAAGTCCAGATTTTAAAAATGTTGACCCTAATCAAGGAACTGTAGATATAGAACTTGGAGTAATTGAAGCTGGAGCAAGTCAACTAGAATTACAAGGTGGATATGGTGGAGGTGGATTCATGGGTACATTTGGTGTAGCTTTCAATAATTTTTCTGTTAAAAATATTAGGAATAGAAAAGCTTGGCAACCATTCCCTAGTGGTGATGGACAAACCCTTGCTATAAGACTTCAAACTAGTTCATTCTACAATACAACTAGTTTTAGTTTTGTTGAGCCTTGGTTTGGAGGAAGAGAACCTGTTCAATTCTCTGCATCATTGTCCTCTACAACTCAGTATAGATATGATTATTTTACAAGAAGAGCTGATAAAAGTCAATCTTTTCAAATTAAAGGTTTTAACCTTGGTATAGCCAAGAGATTAAGAGTTCCTGACGATTATTTTGTGTTATCTCAATCCATTTCATATCAATATTATAACTTAAAAAACTATTATACAGGACTTTTTACGTTTGGTGACGGAGAGTCTCATAACATTGCATACAATATTGCATTATCAAGAAATAATACATTTACAAATCCTATTTTCCCTGTAGGTGGATCAAAATTTACTTTAAGTGCAAGGTTATCTCCACCATATTCTTTAATTACTGGAGACGATTTCTCTGATATAGATGAAAGACCTGAATATTTAGATAGAAATGGTAATCCAATTCAGGCTGAAATTGATCAGGCAAAGTTTAGATGGTTAGAGTTCTATAAAGTAAAATTTGATGGAAGCTGGTATACAAGATTGTTTGGGAAGTTTGTATTAAAAGCTCAAACTGACTTTGGATTTTTAGGTACTTACAATAAAAATAAAGGGAATATACCTTTTGAAAGATTTTTTCTAGGCGGAGATGGAATGATGCAGTATGCTTTAGATGGAAGAGAGACAATTGCTTTAAGAGGATACGAAAATCAATCTTTATCGAGTAGAGATGGTTCGATAATATATAATAAATTTTCTCTTGAGCTTCGTTACCCAATAAGTTTGAAACCAAGTGCGTCAGTATTTGCATTAAGTTTCTTAGAAGCTGGAAATGGATTTGATGATTTTAAAGATTATAGTCCATTTGACCTTAAGAGGTCTGCTGGAATTGGTGTAAGAGTTTTCATGCCTGCTTTTGGTCTTCTTGGTATTGACTTTGGTTATGGATTTGATAGCACAAATCTTTCAAATACTTTTGAACCTTCTGGCTGGCAAACACACTTTGTAATAGGTCAACAATTTTAGGCAATATTTGAATAAAAATTACGATATTGCAATTCGAAATATTTAATAGATTATGAAATCAGTACTAAAATTAATCACTGCAGCTTTTTTGACTTTAGCACCACTTTCTGCTTCTGCTCAGTCAAATGTTGCACACATAAATGTTCAACAACTAATAAGTGAGATGCCTGAGGTAATTGCTGCTCAGAATGAGTTAGCAAAACTTGAGAAAGACTATACTACTCAAATAGATAATGCTTTCAAAGAATTTCAGACTAAAGCACAATCTTATTCTGCAGATGCTGCAAACCAAACTGACGTTACAAATCAGGCAAGACAAAAAGAGCTTGAAAGTATGCAGACAAACTTACAAGAGTTTAGAGACTCTGCAGCTCAAGAGTTACAAAAAAAGCAGATGGATCTAATGAGTCCTCTTTTAGAGAAAGCTAGAGATGCTATTACTAAAGTAGGAAAAGAGCAAGGTTTTAATTACGTAATTGATTCAAGTCCAAATGGAGGAATCATACTTGCAGATGGAAAAGATCTTTTAGCAGATGTCAAGAAAGAGCTAGGATTCTAAGAAATTTAAGTTACGTAAGGCTTTTTTACATACAGAGGCTCAAAATAGGCTAAGTCTTCAAATTTTTGTTCTATAAAGGATGCATATGATAAGTCAATCATATTTATAGATGATATTGGCTTATATTGTAGTTTAACCTGATCATTGATAATAGAATTGATATACTCAAATGATTCTTTATTATTAACTACAATTGTAGAGTTTTCTTTGATATTTCTATTAATAAAGTTGGAATCAACTTGATCTATTAATGGGGTACCCACTTCATTTAATCCATATTCAAAAGTTGATAAATAGTAAAAATTACCTTTATCATTTATCATTGGTATAATATCTCCACTGTCATTTTTTATAGAATTAGCCAAAATTTTTAATGATGAAATACCAATTAAGTTTATTTTGTGTGGATAGCATATTCCTTTTGCAACAGAAAAACCAATTCTAAGTCCAGTAAACGATCCTGGGCCAATACCAATAGCAACAGCAGAAAGGTCTTTGGCACTTATATTATTTTGATTTAAAATATCTTTGATTGTACTTGTTAAAAGTTCACTATGTCTATATTTATCATCCTCTAAGTCAAAATTTGATATAAGCTTACCCTCTGAGGATAGAGTAACTGAACAGTTTTTACTAGATGTCTCAAAATTTAAAATAAATGACATTAAATTTAGTTATCCATGGGAATTGATAATGGTAGACCAAAATAAAATTCCAAGACTTTTAGTCTAAAGATATAATCAAACTTTGCCCTAATATTTTCTGAAACGGCAGCTTCATATAACTGTTTTGATTGAATAAAGTCAAATGAATTAAGTGATCCTAATAAGAATCGATCAGATGCATCTTCGAATGCACTTTGAAGAGACTTAACAGTTTTATTAGAGGCTTCGTAAAACTTAATAGCACCAACAAGATCATTATATGCTTGATTAATAGTGTTTTCTAGATTAAGTTTCTCTTGTTCATATTGAAATTTTAATCTCTCTAAATTAATTTTGGATCTTTGAATATTATTTGAAATTGCTCTACCTTGAAATATCGGAATATTTAGTCCTAATCCATAAGTTTGACCTTTATTCAAATCAAATTGATCATTAAAGCTTGGTGCATTATCAAGATATGATATCCTTGTATTCCATGAATAAAATGAGGTTATTGAAGGCAATCTAAATGACTTTGCAATTTTAATATCCTTTTCTGCTATGGAAATGTTTGTCTCTGAAAGCTTAATATCATTTCTAAAAGTTTTAGCTTTTTCAAAAATTTCTTTGGGAGAATTTTCTAGTATATCAGAGAATGGTATACTGAAATCTTCATCTGCAATGTCAAAGCTTTCATAGTTTTCAATTAAAAGCACTTGAGCAAGATTTAGTTTAACATCTCTTAGATTATTTTCTGCTAAAACAACATTTTGCTCCTGTGATGCTAGATTTGCTTCTATTTCAAATATTTGTCTTGGCGAAAATATTCCTGATTCAATTAAATCTTTAGTCCTTTTATATTCTTCTTTTGTAATTTCAAGTTGAGATTTTTGAACCATAAGTATCTCCTTATTAAACATTATCTGTAGATAAGAATTAGCAACAAAAAGTTTTATATCATCTTTAATATCTTCAAGCTGATATTTTGAAGCAAGTATTTCAAGGTTTGCCCTATGTAATTGATAAACATTTCTTGATCCACTGTATATTGGAAGCCCAACTGATGCAGTTGCTGAGGAAAATTGAGTAGTTATTTCTTCAATAATATTAGTTGTAACATTAATTCCCCTACCGATATTCCACTGATGGTTTGCAGAAGCACCTATATTTGGCAAAAAGTTTCCTATTGCATCAGATTTTGATAACTCAGAGTTTTTAAGATTCAATTCTGATTGCTTTATGCTTATGTTTTTTTCTAGTGCAATATCAATAGCATCTTGAAGAGAAATTATTTCAATATTCCCTTGAGAATAAAGTGCGGTAGAAAATAAAAATGTAAATAATATATTTTTTTTAATCATGATATTTATTTTAATCTTCTCTAAATTGATCAAACGCAGATTCTTCTGGTTCAATTTTTAAAGGCTCAGTTTTATTCCAGATTTTAATTTTATCTTCCATTGAAACTCCAGATAAAACTTCAACTTTAATTCCATCTGATAGTCCAATAACTATATCTCTTCTTTCAAAATTTTGATCAGAAACTTCAACTTCGACATAAGGTTGTTGCGTTCTTCTATCAAATTGAAGAAGTGCCTCTGCAATTACCATAATTTCTTGTTTGTCTTCAACAACGATTGACCCATTTGCGCTGTAACCAGCTCTAACAAATGTATCTTCATCTAAAGTCAAGTCAGCTTCTATTTTAAATTGGACAGCACCTCCTTCTTCGGTACCCTTTGGGGCAACAAATTTTAGTTTTGCATCAAATTCTTTTTCTGGAATTGCTGCCATATTAACAATCAGAGATTGTCCTAATTCAAGTTTACCAACTTCTGCCTCATCAACTTGACCTTCAAAAATCATTTTATTTAAATCTGCAATTATTGCAACTGAAGTCCCTTCATTAAAATTATTTGCTGCAATTACTTGATCACCTAGTTTTACTGGAATCTCTAATATAGTTCCTGATACTGTTGCTCTAATATTTGTGTTTGCTGTTGAAGATCCAGCTACAGAACCTTTTCTTAATATTTCTAAATCATTTTCTGCTGCAATTAAATTTTCTTTTGCACTATTATAGCTCAGTTCAGCATCCTCATAATCCTGCTGTGAAATAATGTTCTTTTGAAACAACTCTTTAGCTCTTTTGAATTGTCTCTCTCCATTTTCAACAGTTAATTTTGCAGCAGTTACCTGTGCTCTGGCTGCATAAACTGATCTCTCATCTGGTACAACCTTTATTATTGCAATTAATTGGCCATTTTCAACAACATCTCCCTCCTCAACTAGAATATTGTCAATAATTCCATTTAATTGAGGCTTTATATCAACCTCATCTTCTGGAATAACAGTCCCTGTTACTACAGAGGTTTTTTGAATGCTAGAAGAAAATGGACTCGAAGTGTCATATTGAATTGATGGTGTACTGTTTGTTCTAACAAAATAGGCTATTGCAAATAATAGACCTAAGATTAGTAAAATGATTAATATATTTTTTGTTTTCATTGATATTTGTTTAATTATTATTCTTCTCTAAGAGCTTCAATTGGTTTAATACTAACCGCTCTTTCTGCTGGTATTAATCCAATAAGAGTTCCGAGTGTTATCATTGTTATAAAAGCACCAGATACAATTGCTATAGGTACAGTAGGATTTGTAAAAGGAAAATCTTCTAATCCAGATGTGCCTATATTAATTAGAAATAAAAGTAAAGCACCTACTATAATACCTATAATTCCCGCAATAATTGTAAGGAATACAGATTCAAGAACAATTTGAACCTTTATTTCTGCAGGAGTAGCTCCAAGTGCTCTTCGAATTCCAAGTTCATTTGTTCTCTCTTTAACAGCAATAAGCATTATATTTCCAATACCTATAACACCTGCAAAAATTGTGGCAATTCCAACAACTAGTGAAAGAAAAACCATACCTCTTGTAAATTTTATTATACTTTCAAATAATGAGCCAATATTAAATGATCCAAATGCCTTATCATCTTCTGGATGTATAACCTTTCTTACTTTAAGATTTTCCTTAATAGTCTCTTCTAAATAGTTCGGATTTACATAATCATATCCTGAGATAAACATAAATCCAAATTTATCTCCTCGATTATATATTTTGGCAAAGGTTGAATATGGAATTGTTATATCGGAGTCTGATCCAAATCCATCTCCTTCAGTATATTTTTCAACACCAATAACTTTAAAGTTTATATCATTAATTCTAATATATTTTCCAATGGGATCTTCATCTTGATCAAAAAGTCTTTCTTGAGTACCTTCACCTATAACAGCAACTTTTCTTTCGTGTTCTATATCTTGATCGTTTATGTATCTTCCACCATCATAAATTTTAATTACAGAAATTTTAGCTTGATCAGGAAAATTTCCAAATAAATTGAAGTTATCTGATTTAAGCCCTCTAACAACTAATGGAGGTGAACCACTAAAAGCACCAGCTTGAAGACCAGGAGATATATATTGGATTTCTGGAACTCTGTCAGCTAAATATTCAACATCTGATAATTCAAATATTGGAAATCTACCTTCCTCAAACCCCTTATATGGCATACTTGTAGACTGAACCCATATTCCCAAAGAATTTTTACTAAGTCCACTAAAAGCCTCATCAAAACCATTTTCAAGTCCTTTTGCTGACCCAGCTAATGCAATGTAAATGAATATTCCCCAAAAAACACCAATGGAAGTAATAATAGTCCTTGTCCTATTTTTTGAAATAGATTCAAAAATCTCATCCCAAGTGTCCCTATCAAATATTTTTTTTAAATTATTCATCTCTTAATGCTACAATCGGTTTAATACTAGCTGCTCTTTTTGCAGGAATATAGCCAGCAATTACTCCAAAAACAATTAAAATAACTGTTGCAAAAAATGCAATTCCAAAATCAACACCTGCTCGTGTAATAAAATAATCTTGTAAAGCACCTGAGTCTAATGAATTAAGAATAATAATTCCTAAAATCATTCCAAGAAAACCTGAAAGAGCTGTAATAAAAATTGATTCTGTCAAAATCATTTTAATAATTTCACTAGGCTGTGCACCTAGCGCTTTTCTAATTCCTAATTCTTTTGTTCTTTCTTTAACTATGAATACCATAATGTTGGAAATACCTATAATACCTGCAATTAATGTACCTATGCCGACAAAAGTGACAATAATTTGAAGAGCATTAGCAAATTGCATTGATCTATCAATTTCATCAGCAACATTTCTTACTCGGATTCCACTAGGATCAGAGGGATCAATTGATTTTCTCTTTTTTAAAAAAGATTTAACATCATTTGATAGTTTAACAGCACCTGATCCACCTATGCTTTGATCAAAGGTTAAAGCTAAATTGCCAATTACATCAGTTCCTTTTAAAATCTGCTGTCTTGTTGTATAAGGTATTATAAGTTTATTTTCTTCTGTATCCCCACTTGTATCTTGAAAAACTCCAACAACTTTGAATGCTCTTGATCCAAGATTAATAAATTTACCTACTGGATCTTCTTCTTTAAATATATCTCTAGCAACAAGCCTTCCAATAGTTGTTACTTTATTTTTTTCTTCTAAATCTTTTTCATTAATATATCTTCCTTTCATCAAAACATGTTTCTCAATTTTTTGATTTGCTGGTGCCACAGCACTAATTTCAAATTGAAATGATTCTAGCTTATACTTGATTGGTTCACTTACAAATAAACTTGGATTTAAGTATTCTATAAAATTTGAAAATTCATTTTGTATAGCAGCAACATCATCATTTTTAAGCTCAATTCTCCTATTTGTTTTAAATCCTCCGTAGGGCTTAGTTGTCTTTCCAGGATAGATGAAGATTACATTATTAGCTTCGTTTAAGAAAAGATCACTGTAAGAATTTTTCAGACCTTCCCCTAGTCCAAATAATATTATGAAAATTAAAATACCTAAAGATACAGTCATACCTGACAATGCAGTCCTAAGTTTATTCTTCTGAATAGACTGAAAAATTTCTTTCCAACGTTCTATATTAAACATTTTTTATAACGTTTTGTTTGATTTTTTTATCCTCAACTATTACACCATCTTTTAAATGAACTACTCGTTTACACATTTTTGCAATATCATGTTCATGAGTTACGACAAGAATTGTTTTACCCTCATTGTTAATTTTTTGAATAAGAGCCATAACCTCAAGTGATGTTGTTGAGTCAAGTGCACCTGTAGGTTCGTCTGCAAGAAGAACTTTAGGATTTGATGCCAATGCTCTTGCTATGGCAACCCTTTGTTTTTGTCCACCAGATAGTTCACTTGGCAGATGATCTGCCCAGTCTTTTAAGCCAACTTTATCAAGAAAGTTTAGTGCTTTTTTTTGTCTCTCTTTTCTCGATATTCCTTGATAGTATAATGGCAAGGCAACATTTTCAAGAGCATTTTTATAATTAATTAAATTAAATGACTGAAAAACAAATCCAAGAAATTTATTTCTGTAGTTAGCAGCTTTTTTCTCATTCATATCTGCAATTCTAATCTTATCTAAATCATATGTCCCAGAATCTGAAGTATCCAACATACCAAGAATATTTAGTAGTGTTGATTTACCGGAACCAGAAGATCCCATAATTGCAACTAAGTCTCCATCTTCAACAGAAAAGTCAATACCTTTAAGAACATGCAATGAGGATGTACCTATTTCGTAGGATTTATGTAAATTTTTAATTTCTATCATATTTGCGTAAAATTACTTTTTCTTATTGTAATATATGTTATACAAGTATTAAAATTTTCTAGTTTACTGGTTTCATTATTACCTTTTTATTCTCAGTTAAACTAAATAGCATTTTTTCAAACTTTGGTGGACCAAGAATAGGTTTTATATTATTTGAGCTTCCAAATTTTTCTTTTGGTATTCCAATTAGACTAAAATCCATCTTTTGATTTTCATTCTCATCATGAAAAAATTGAATTGCGTATTTTCCTGGAGAGATTGAGTCAAAAGAAATTCTAGCAGAGTAATTAATAACTGGTGCTGTCCCAACTATTACTGGATTTTCATTCTCATCAAGAATGCGAATGTATAAAGGTCCATTGTTGGATTGAAGATTATTTATTTCCATCTCTAAAGAGATATCACCTCTAAGATCCGTGATGTAATATATACTGTTCTCTTCTTGAGAAAAAACTTTATTTGAAGAAATAATAGTTATTATAATTATAATGTAAATTATTACTTTCATAATCGCAATTTAAATAAATCTTCAACTTTACATTTTAATGTTTTGGCAATTTTAAGAGCAAGCACTGTTGAAGGAACATATATTCCATTTTCAATTGCGTTTATACTCTTTCTTGAAACCTCCGCTTTTTCAGAAAGTTCTTGTTGAGTTAAGCCAGCTTTTCTCCTAAACTCCTCAAGACAGTTATTAAGTTTTTGATGATTTCTACCCAAACTTTAATTTTTTTCATATTCATTAACTGCATCAGTTAATTCTTTACCTGTATTTGGATATAAATATCCTGCTATTATCTGGCCCACTCCAATGAAAGCAACTAGAGCTCCAGCTGCTTCAAAAAACCTACCCATGGCTATTACTCCAAGAAAATAAATTCCAATACCAACGCAAAGAGTTATAACACCACTTCTTCTATAATCTAATGGTCCTTTTTTTCTTTCCTCAAAAATTTTTATCAATTCCTCAGCTTTTGATGGATCATCTAGATTCTTAGAGATTTCAATAACTGCATTATACTTGTTTTTATTTTCATGATATAACCATATAAATACAGCAATAGGGACAATGATTCCTGTTAAAATACCTAATATAGGTACAAGTTCTCCTATGTTCATAATTAAATTTTTTAAATGTAACGCAAACTTATCATTTTTTTTAATGAGAAGCAAACGTTACATAAAAATTTTTAAAAAAATTAGTTAGATGCTTTATTAGTCCTATATATCTTCCAAATAATTAACCCAACAAGTATGTAGGGTATTGACATTAAATAAACTATACCCCTATTTAGTCCTTTAGCAGCTTCATATTGTTGATCAGTCTCCATTATTGCGCTTAACATGGAACATTGAGCAAAAGACTCTGTTGAGGACAGAACAAAAATTAATAATATGAGTATAATTCTATTCATTAATAAACATAGTAAGGTGAAATCATTAAATAGACTATAACACCTGTTACAGCTATATAAAGCCAAATTGGAAAAGTGATTCTTGCAATTTTCTTATGCTTATCAAACATCTTAGATATAGCTCTTACATATGTGACTAAAACCATTGGTACAATAAAAACAGAAAGTGTAATGTGTGAGATTAAAATAAAGAAATAAACAGTTCTTATTATACCCTCTCCCCCATATGGAGTTGGATCTGTAGTCATATGATACAGTATATACATAACAAGAAAAACAAGTGAAAGGAAGATTGAAGTCTTCATTAGCAATTCATGTTGCTTTATTTTTTTGTTTTTAATACTATAAAGAGCAGCTATTAATAGTATAGCTGTAATTCCATTAATTGTAGCATATATAGGAGGCAAAAATGTTAATGGTGGTAAAGATGTTATTCTTATGTTAAATAATATCAAAACCACTAATGGAATAACAATTGAGACTACAATTATTAAAGATTTATATTTCAAAGTTTGACCTGAATTTTCAATTTTACTCATCAATCAATTTTTTTATATCATAGCTTAACATCTCTATTCCCTGCTGGTCTGCATTAATATCAGTTATCCCCAGATAGTACATAATTGGATTGCCAAAGCTATCTTTTCTGGACCTAATATACCCATCTTTGTCAATAAGTGCAAAATAACCCTGATGTTCAAAGCCTCCTGCAAAACTTGTATTTTCATTAGCAAAAATGTTAAAGCCATTATTTGCTAAGTCATATATATAATCTTTTTCACCGGTTAAAAAATGCCAGTTTTGAGATTTAATCTCTAAAGCTTCAGAGTATTTTTTTAAGATTGATGGAGTGTCATTTTTAGGATCAATTGTAACTGAAATTATTCCAAATTCATCTGTCTCAGCAAACTTATCATCTAGTAACTTCATATTTTGATTCATCTCAATACATATATCTGGACATCTCGTAAAAAAGAATTCTAGCACATAAACTTTTCCACTCATATCCTCATTTGATATCAAAATAGAATCTTGATTAGTTAGAATAAAATCAGGGGCTTTTCTTTTTTCGTCTGAAATTGTCAAATAAGAAAGTCTCTCATTACTGTGAAGTCTATTTGAATCTGTAATGTCAGAGTTGATTACCCTTTCATATATTTTTGGAAGTGAGAATATCCCAAAAAGAATTATAATTAACAGTAATCCAATATATTTTAAATTATTATTCATTAAATAGTGAATCATTTTTTTTGAGAGCTAATCTATACTCTGCAAGAATAATCTTTACATCATCAACCATTTTATTATTTATTTCAGCAACCGATTGAGAGTTAAAACCATATAACATTCCAGTATCTTCATCATCATCTCTTCCCCTTAAACTTAAATCTCTATCTACAATAAATACATATGGAGTACTAAAATTTTCATCTAATTCTATATTAGTTTTAAAACTATTAAATACATCTTTGATCATCGATTGTGATGTTGGAATAAAGTTCCATTTTTTTAGATCTGTACCTACACCACTAATTAATTCCAATTTTAAATCTTCAATTGCTTTAGATTCTTCAACATTATATAGAAATACAAATTGAAAATCTTGAAACTCATAAAAACGTTTATAAATTTTTTGATTCAAGTTAAGTGCTTCAGACTTTTTGTTCTTAATATCTCCACCCCAAAAACCAACTATTGAAATATTGTCTTTTAGTGATACTTTGGATAGATTTCCTTCCAAATCAACTATATCATTTACACCATAAGTTAAGACTGGTAACTTGGCAAAATTATTTATCCCGGTGGATAAAAAAACATATACGAAAATTGGGAAAAAAAAGAGAAAGCCAAGAATTAAATACTTTTTAAGATTCTTAGTCATTAATAAATATCAAAATCCCATTCTTTTAAGCCATCTAGCATTACATCAAAGATGTAAGAACCTTCCCATAGGAGAATAAAAAGTAAAAATGGTATTAGAATAAGCAAGGGAACTATAATCGTATTCTTGAGAAACGGCTTTTCATCTCTAACATGCATAAAGTCCCATGTTATATAGTAAGCTTTTATTATTGTCATAATAATAAACAACCAGTTTATTAATTTAAGACCAAGAAAGTAGTTCATTAAAATTGGAGGTTTCAAGATTCCAAGTGCAACTTCAATCACAGTAACAATTGAAAGAAAAATCAAAACACCCCAAATTTTTTGGACATTGGATTTAAACTTTAAATAGCCTCTAAAAATTTCTAATTTATGTTCGTGCTTTGCCATGTTTATACTAAATAAAAGAATGTAAATACAAATACCCAGACTAAATCAACAAAGTGCCAATATAGTCCTACTTTTTCAACCATGTCATAGTGACCTCGTCTTTCATAAGTTCCTAAAAGGACATTTATGAATATTATAATATTAATTATAACTCCTGAGAAAACATGAAAACCATGAAAACCAGTAATGAAGAAAAAGAAATCAGCAAAAAGTGGGTTTCCATACTCATTTCTAATTAAATTAGCCCCTTTTACAACTCTTGTTGCTGAAGAAAGTTTATCTTCTGCGTCTTCTCTTGAAAGAATTATTTTTTGACCTTTCTCATCTAACTTCTCAACTCTGACTGTGATAGAGGCATTAGTTTTAAAACCCTCCATAACCTCGGATAGAGTAATTTCAGGAAGCTTAGTTTCACTTTGATACCATATACCAACATTATCATCATGGGTTATTCTCTGCTGAGATTGTAGAACAGCAAATTCATCAATAGGAATTCTTTTATCTTTTTTAATATCATAAAACTGGAGTATCTCTCCATTTTGAATTTCAACAGCTCCGTACTCTCCTTTAATAAAGTTTTTCCATTCCCATGCTTGTGAACCAACAAAAACCGCACCTCCAATTATAGTTAATAACATGTAGAAAGCAACTCTATTTTTATCATTATTATGACCTGCATCAACAGCTAAAACCATTGTTACAGAAGAGAAAATTAGAATAAAAGTCATCAAAGCCACATAATACATTGGAGCGTCTACTCCGTGTAAAAATGGAAAATGATGAAAAACCTCATCAGCTATGGGCCAGGAATCTATGTTCTTAAATCTTGAAAATCCATAGGCAACTAAAAATCCTGAAAATGTTAGGGCATCCGATACTATAAAAAACCACATCATTAGTTTTCCATAAGCTGCATCAAGTGGTTTAATTCCACCTCCTCCCCAAGAATTATTTTTTGTTTTTGTTAATGAAGATGCTTGCATCTAGGGCAATTTTGAGTACAAATTTATTAATTTTTAGCTGAAGTATTTAATAAAAAAGAATAAATATATCCATAAAGCTCCCAGAAAATGCCAGAAAATTAAAGCCATCTCAAATCCTAGTTTATTCTTCTCATATTTTTGTTTATTAAATCTAGTTGTAACAACGCTTAAAACAATAATACCAGCAAATAAGTGAGCTAAATGTAAAAATGCTAAAATGTATATATATGAAGTAGTTACAGAACTTTCTGGGCCTGTAAAATAATAGCCTTGTGATATAATCTCACCAAAGCCTAAAAACTGAGAAACAACAAAAGTTACAGCCATTAAAATAGTAAGTCCAAGAAAAATATTGACATTATTTCTTTGAAGGTAAATGTTTATATTTTCCGGAAGTGAAACTCGAACATATTGATCTAGTTTAATTTTTGCTAACTGAAAAAATACACTACTAAGTATAATTGAAATAGTACTTATTGTAAACCATGATGGCAAAACAAAAGAATCTAACCAATCAGGTCTTGAACTACTAATAATAAATGCACTGGTTAGACCAGCAAAGGTCATGGTGATACTTATCATACCAAACCATAACATCATCTTTTTAGCTTTTGCAGTCTTTGACTCTATTGTATGTGCTTCACTCATTGAAATAAGAATTTATCGATGACAAATATAATTTGAATAAAACTTAAATAAAAAATACTAGCATACATTAGTCTTATAGCATTTTGTTTATCCTTATACCTCATTAATTTCAAAGCTTGATATAACATTAAGCTTCCTGAAACTAAAATTAAAATTAAAGAGTAAATACCTATTGATAGTTTTCCTGTAAAACTAAAATAAGGAAGGGTTGAAACAATAATCATCCAGATTGTGTAAAATACAATTTGAAAGGCAGTAGCATTATCCCTTTTTCCACTTGGCAGCATTTTAAAGCCAGCATTTTTGTAGTCATCATGTGAAACCCATCCAATAGCCCAAAAATGAGGAAATTGCCAAAAGAATTGAATCATAAAGAGAATTCCTGTTTCAATTGAAAATCTATCAGTAACCGCAACCCATCCTAACATAAAAGGAATAGCTCCAGGAATAGCTCCGAAGAATACAGATAAAGGAGTTATAGGTTTTAAAGGTGTATACAGAGCTAAATAAATAATCATTGATATCAGCCCAAAGATTGCTGTTCTAAAATTGATAACATATAACATGGTTAGTCCTAATAGGCTAAGAAAAGAACATATAATAAGTGCTTGATTAACTGTCATTACTCCACTAGGAAGTGGCCTAGAAGATGTCCTCGTCATCAATGCATCTCTTCTTCTTTCAATTATTTGATTAAAACCGTTTGATGAACCAACTACAAAAAATCCACCTATAATAAGAAGTAAAAATGTAGTTAATGAAAATACATCAAAGGCAATTAAATATGAACAAACTGATGAAAAAACAACACTAAAAGACAGTCTGTGTTTTATTAAAATAAGAGTTTGAGAAAATAAAGACGATTGCTTTATATTTAAAGTGTCAGACATTAATTTATGTTTAGGAAATATCCTTTATTGAAGTCTGAATGTAATTGGTATACTGAATGGAACCCTTACAGCTCTTCCTCTTTGCTTTCCAGGTGTCATTTGAGGTAGTCTACTTATTATTCTCTGCGCTTCATTTTCAAGGTTCTTGTCCGGTCCTCTCATTCTAATATTAGTGATCGAACCATCTTTAGCAATAATAAAGTTGACGTAAACTCTACCTTGAATACCCATTTCCTGAGCAATTTCAGGGTATCTAAAATTTCTTCTTATGTGTTGATTAATTTTATCTTGAAAGCAAGCTCTTCTTTGAGATTTAGCAACAGATTCACAACCAGGAAAAATCGGAACGTCCTCAATCACTGCAAAGGGAACATCAATATCTTCAAATTCTTCTTCAACTTCAATTTCTTCAATTATAATTTCATCTTGATCAGTTTCTGTTGATTCAATGACAGTTTCTTCAACTTCTTCTTCATCCTCAACAACTTCTATTACCTCTGGAGCAGGAGGAGGCGGAGGTGGAGGCGGAGGAGTTTTTAACTGCTCTGTGATAGGAATATCCTCGTCATCATCTTCAAGCATATCTAGTGCAGCAAGATCAAAAACTTTCTCATATGATTTATATTCAATTGCACCCCAAGTTACACCTAGGACAAGTGTAAGACCTATTACAAAGTATAGATTCCTATCTTTATTTAAATCAGCTTTTGGATTCTTTTTTGGTTGCATTAATCAATTTTAAAGTGCTAATCTATAAAAAAATATAATTATTTCATATAGTTAGCTAATTCTTTATTTTTTTTTAACTACCTATTAAATTTTTATATTCTTCAGAACTCATAAGAGTATCAATATCAGATGGATTCGATACTTCAATTTTTATAATCCAGCCATCTCCATATGGGTCATCATTTACTACTTCAGGATTATCTTCTAATGAAGAATTAACTTCTATAACCTTACCATTTAATGGCATAAATAAATCTGAAACTGTTTTAACTGCTTCAACTGTTCCAAAAACATCATTTGAATTAATCTCAGCATCTAGTGTGTCGATTTCAAGATATACAATATCACCAAGTTCACTTTGAGCAAAATCTGTAATTCCTACAGTTGCAACATTACCATCTAATTTAACCCACTCATGTTCTTCTGTATATCTAAGTTCCTCTGGAATTTTCATATTATAATTTATTTAGTGATTGTTTAATTAATTCTTGAAGCTCTATTTCTTTATTTTCAAAATAGATTTTACTTACTATTTTTTCTGATTTGGATTTATTAAAACCTAAGACTGATAAAGCAAGTAAAGCTTCTTTTTTTATGTCATGACTTTCGCCAGATAAATCTAAATCTTTTTTATCAAATAATTCTACTTTATCTTTCAATTCTATTATTAATCTCTGAGCAGTTTTTAATCCAATTCCTTTAATAGATTTTATTCTTTCAACATCTTCAGACCATACTGCATCTTGAATTTCTTTTGGAGAAATTGATGATAAAATTGTTCTTGCTGTACTAGGACCAATTCCAGAAATAGATATTAATTGTTGAAATATAGCTCTCTCGGATTCTTCACTAAATCCAAACAATATATCAGAATCCTCTTTTCTTTGAAGATATGTGAAAATTTTAATGTTCTCTTCATCTGGAATACTCTCAAAAGTATTCAGAGATATATTTATTTCATAACCTATTCCATTAGATTCAACTATAATCTTTGTAGGTGTTTTTTCAATCAGTCTTCCTTTGATGTATGTGATCATTATTTTTTAATTTTTCTTTCATTTGCATCAATAACTGATATAGCAGCCATATTTACAATCTCATCAACTGATGCTCCTAGTTGTAAAATATGAATTGGTTGATTTAAGCCAATAAGAATAGGTCCAACCGAAACTGCTCTGTCCAATTCTTTAATTATTTTGTAGGTGACATTAGCAGAGTCTAAGTTTGGAAATATTAATGTATTAACTTTTCTGCCATTAAGAATTGAAAAAGGGAATCTATTTTTTAACATTTCTCTATTTAAGGCAAAATCTGATTGAATAGGACCATCAACAATCAACTCAGGGTGATCTTTATGAAGAATTTCAACAGCCTTTGAAACTTTTTTTGCTTCATCAAAATCTGATGAACCAAAATTTGAATAAGATAAAATTGCAATTACAGGGTCTATCCCAAGCCTCTTTACAACTTTTGCAGTATCAACAGTAATTCTTGCAATCTCTTTATGTGTAGGATTAATATTTAAAGAAGTATCTGAACAGAATAAAGGACCTTTTCTAGTAATCATGAGGTTGGTAGCTGCAACTTTTTGAACATTTTTTGCTTTACCAATAGATCTTATAAGAGGAACAAATACAGAAGGATAACTTTTTGAATACCCTGAAAGCATACAATCAGCATCACCATTTTCTACCATCATTGCTCCAAAATAATCTCTTCCCCTTAAAAGCCTTTTTACATCATCTAATGTTTTACCTTTTCTCTTTAATTTCTTAAATAGAATTAGTGAGTATTCTTCAATTCTGTCCTTATTAATTTTATCTTTTGGATCAATTATTTCAATATCTTCATTAAACTCAAGGGATTCCATGAGTTCTTCAATAATTTTTTTTCCACCTAAGAGAATTGGTTCTGCAATCCCTTCCTCAAAACATATCTGGGCAGCTTTTAATACGTCCATATGGTCAGCCTCAGCAAATACAAGTTTTTTATTTTTGGCTTTTCTAGCACGTCTATGAATTATTCTAATTAATTTTTGATTGTTACCTAACCGCTCCTCTAAAACTTGGGTATATTTATCCCAATCCGTAATTGGTTCTTGAGCAACACCAGATTCCATAGCTGCTTTTGCTACAGCAGGAGGGATTTCACTGATAAGTCTAGGATCAAATGGTTTAGGTATAATATAGTCTTTTCCAAAAAGAAGTTTAGTTTCGTCGTAAGCAATATTAACTTGCTCAGGGACAGGTTTTTTTGCAAGTTCAGCAAGTGCTATCACAGCAGCTTTTTTCATTTCTTCATTTATTTTAGTAGCCCTTACATCTAGAGCTCCTCTAAATATGAAAGGAAAGCCAAGAACATTATTTACTTGATTTGGAAGATCAGATCTACCAGTAGCAAATATTATATCATCTCTAACAGACATAGCAGTATTATAATCAATTTCAGGATCTGGGTTTGCCATTGCAAAAACAATAGGATCTTTTGACATCGAAGCGAGCATCTTTTCTGACAAAATGTTAGCCATAGATAAACCAATAAAAACATCTGAATTTTCCATTGCCTCTTCTAGAGAGTTAATTTTTCTTTTTGTAATAAAAAGCTTTTTCTCATCAGAAAGACCTGATCTGGATTGATTTATTACACCCTTACTATCGGTCATTACAATATTTTCAAGTTTGGCTCCAAAGGATATGTATAACTTAGTGCAAGCAATTGCAGCTGCACCTGCTCCAGATACAACTATTTTTACATCATCTATTTTTTTATTAACTAATTCAAGTGCATTCAATAAAGCTGCAGCAGATATAATTGCTGTCCCATGTTGATCATCATGCATAACAGGAATATCAAGATCATTGATAAGTTCTCTTTCAATTTTAAAAGCTTCAGGCGCTTTAATATCTTCAAGGTTAATTCCTCCAAAAGTTGTAGAAATTGACTTAACAACA
>CACEKL010000003.1 GCA_902560025.1 uncultured Bacteroidota bacterium
AAAGTCTTTTTTGGAACCACATGATATTTTTCGAATAAACTTACCATCTACAGGAGATATACTTTTAATGACTTCTCCTGAACCAAACCAATTATTTCCAGTAGAACATCCATTAGTTAATTGATCAATATGATATTTATTAAATAATTTATCTAAATTTTTCATAGTTATATTTTTGATACACGAACAGTATTCACCATACCTCTCTTTTCAATTGGCATTGATGTTAGGTTTATAACTTTATCATCTTTTTGCAAAAGATTGTTTTCAACAGCTATTTTATTAATTTCTTCAATTGTTCTATCGGTGCTTTCTGTGCCATCGTAATAGAAAGCTTTTACTCCCCATAACAAATTAAGCTGGGTCAATATTCTCATATTTGATGTAAAAACTAGAACATGAGTTTTAGGTCTCCAAGAAGAAATTTGATATGCTGTATAACCACTATTTGTTAGGGTGCTAATTGCTTTTGCCTTAGTATCATTAGCAATTTTAGCTGCATAATAACAAACTGATTTTGTTATGAACCTTTCTGAATCATAATCAGTTGGGTGTTTATGTTTTAACGAAATTAAATCTGAGTTTTCAACTTTACCAATAATTTGAGAAATTGTTCTAATTACTTCAACAGGATGTTCTCCAACTGAAGTTTCTCCTGAAAGCATTACTGCATCTGCACCATCCATTATTGAATTTGCAACATCATTTACTTCTGCTCTATTTGGGTTTAAGCTCTTCATCATGCTCTCCATCATTTGAGTAGCAATTATTACAGGTATTCTAGCTTTTTTAGCCTTATTAACTAATTTTTTTTGAATCAGTGGGACTTCTGCTGCGTTAATTTCAACTCCAAGATCACCTCTAGCAACCATAATACCACTAGCAAATTTCATAATTTCATCGATATTCCTAACTCCTTCAGGTTTTTCAATTTTGGCAATTACTGGGATTCTGTGATTGGTATTTTGATCTAATAATTTTATTAATGATTCTATATCAGATCCATGCCTTACAAATGAAAGTGCAATCCAATCTACATTTTGTTTTGCAGAAAAAATAGCATCCTCAATATCTTTTTCAGTTAATGCAGGCTGGGAAATATTAGTATTAGGTAGATTAAATCCTTTATTAGAAGAAAGTATTCCGCCTTGAATTACTTCAGCTGTTATTTGATTTTTTTTGTCTATGTCAATAACCTTAAGAATAATTTTACCATCATCAATAAGAATCTTTTCACCTTTCTTAATATCCTTTGCAAGATTATTATAATTAAGGTATAATGTTTTACTATCCCCTTTAAATTCTTTACCAGTCTTAATAATTATATTGTCTCCATCTTTAAGCTCTGTATTTTCTGAAACTTCTCCTATTCTTAGCTTAGGACCCTGAAGATCAGCAAGAATTGCAGTATTTGTAGATAGTGAATCATTAATTTTTCGTATTTCCTTAATCACATTTTCTGCTTCTTTATGAGTTGAATGAGAAAAGTTAATCCTTAATACATCAACACCTTCTTTAATAAGACTCTCGATACTCTCAGCTGATGATGTAGCTGGGCCAAGAGTGGCAATTATTTTTGTTTTTTTTATCCTCTTCATATTTCAAAATTAAAATTTTCAAAAGTTTGTTCACCAGGTAATCTATAAGAAAATGATATATGTGGAATTTTTGACATTTTTTCAATCAAATTTGATGTTGAAAAGTAACAGTTTTGCATAATAAAGAAGTCAACTTCTTTATGTGATCCAATCAAAGATAACTCTTTTGAGTTTGAGAAACTAAAAAGAGAATCTTTAAGTTTGGAGTCATCACCTTCAATTATATATTTATTTTCAAAAAGTTTAAAATCAACTCCTTTTTCATTTATTTTCCATTCAAAACAAGGAACTTTATATTCACTGTCAATAAGAATATCATTTTTTGATCGTATAAAATTTGTGTAACAGTATTTATTTATTTGGAAAGCAAGAGAGTGAATCTTTAAAGTTGAATGAATAGCAATTAATTTGTAATTATAATCTTTTGCTGGTTCAAGTTTGAAAATTTTTTTGATGACTCAATAAATTATTACTAGTTGATCTTTTTAAATATAACACATGCATTATGGCCTCCAAATCCAAATGTATTTGACATTGCAATACTTATGTCCCTTTTTTGAGGTGAGGAGAAAGTAAAGTTTAGTTCAGAATCAATATTATCATCATCATTAAAATGATTAATAGTTGGAGGTACTATACCATGTTTCATTGCTAGCACGCATGAAATAGATTCAACAGCACCAGCAGCTCCTAATAAGTGACCTGTCATTGATTTAGTGGAATTTATATTTAAATTATATGAATGTTCTTGAAAAACATTTTTAACAGCCTTAGATTCTGCTACATCTCCTAGTGGAGTAGAGGTACCGTGCATATTGATAAGATCAATATCAGTATGATTAAGACCAGCATCATCTAAACAGTTTTTCATAACTTTAATTGCACCTCTTCCATCTGGATGTGGTGCAGTCATATGGTAGGCATCACATGATAACCCTCCTCCAGCAAGCTCTGCATAAATTTTAGCCCCTCTATTAATTGCATGTTCATATTCTTCTAAAATTAATGCTCCAGCACCTTCACCTAACACAAATCCATCCCTGTCTCTATCAAACGGTCTAGAAGCTGATCCTGGATCATCATTTCTAGTAGATAATGCATGCATAGCATTAAATCCAGCTACACCAGCAATTGTAACTGGTGCCTCTGATCCACCTGCAACAATTACATCAGCATGACCAATTCTGATATAGTTCAACGCATCGATTAAAGCGTTAGAAGATGAAGCACATGCAGATACAGTTGCATAGTTTGGACCCTGAAAACCATATTTCATTGCTATTAGACCAGGAGCAATATCTGGAATCATTTTTGGAATAAAGAAAGGATTAAACCTTGGAGTTCCATCACCATCAGCAAAATTTAAAACTTCATTTTGAAATGTTTCTAATCCTCCAATTCCAGCTCCCCATATTACACCGATTCTATCATAATTTGGGCTACTATCAATTAATTTGGAATCATTAATGGCCTCACTAGCAGCAACGATTCCATATTGAGAAAAACGATCATATCTTCTATATTCCTTTTTTTCAAAGTGGTCTGCAGGATCAAATCCTTTAAGCTCACAGGCAAACTTTGTTTTAAAATTTGTGGCATCAAAGTGAGTGATATTAGCACAACCACTAGTACCACTTATAAGACCGTTCCAATATGATTCTAGATCATTACCAATTGGAGTTAAAGCTCCCATTCCAGTTACTACAACTCTTCTTGATGTCATTAATTAAATTTATTTTGATTTTTCTATAAACTCAATAGCTTGACCAACAGAAACAATGTTCTCTGCTTGGTCGTCTGGTATTTGAATATCGAATTCTTTTTCGAATTCCATAATTAATTCTACAGTATCTAGAGAATCTGCACCAAGGTCATTTGTAAAACTTGCCTCAGGAACAACTTCATTCTCATCAACCCCTAGTTTATCTACTATTATTGCTTTTACTCTTGAAGAAATATCTGACATAATATATTTATTTATGAGTTCAGTTGACAAAATTAAAAAACTTTAATCAAAACTCGTGTAAAATTCGAAATTATACCTTTATTTGTTAAATAAAAAAGTTTTTCATAAAAGTTATGAACCACTCAAATTATTTATGGATAATAAAATTGTAATTTTTATATCTGGTAGGGGTTCGAACGCCAAAAATATTATCAATTACTTTAGTGATAATAGTAATCTTCAGGTTTCACATGTCTTCTCAAACAATAAGCATTCTGATTTTGTCAATCATTTAAGGAATACAAATGTTCAATATTTTTTATTTGAAGAAGATGAGATCAATGGCAAGGTTTTTAAAGAACTTAAAACAATAAATCCTAAGCTAATAATACTAGCAGGTTTTTTAAAAAAAATTCCTTCGACATATATTAATTTTTTTAAAAATAAAATAATTAATATTCATCCATCTCTTCTTCCTAAGTATGGTGGAAGAGGAATGTATGGATTAAACATTCATAAAAAGGTAATTGAAAATGAAGAATCTGAAACAGGAATTACTATTCACTATGTTTCAGAAGAATATGATTCAGGTAAAATTATATTCCAAAAAAAAATAAAAGTTGATAAATATGACACACCAGAAAAACTTGAAGAAAAAATTCATAAGTTAGAGTATGAATATTTTCCCAAGGTTATAGAATCGCTATTAATATAATTATGAATAAGCCAATTACTATTTACACAGATGGTTCGTCGATCGGGAACCCTGGACCTGGTGGTTATGGAATAGTTATGTTGGTAGAAGGGGAAGATTATAAAAAAGAATTTAGTCAGGGGTTCAAATTAACAACTAACAATAGAATGGAGCTTTTAGCAGTAATAATTGCTCTTGAAAAAATCAAGATTAAAAATTCTAATGTTACTATATTTACTGACTCAAAATATGTTTCAGATGCAGTAGAAAAAGGATGGGTGTTTGATTGGGAGAAAAAAAATTTTAAGAACAAAAAAAATCCTGATTTATGGATGCGATTTTTAAATATTTATAATGAGCATAAAATTAAATTTCATTGGGTTAAAGGTCACAGCAATAACTTTTATAATGACAGGTGTGATCTTTTAGCAAATAATGCTGCCAAAAGTTCAAACTTGATTGAAGATTCAGGGTATAACAACTAAAATTAATTATATGTCAAACAAATCTTTATTAATAGTAGCTTCATTAGCATATGATGGAATTGAAACTAGCGAGCAAAAAGTTGATCGAACACTGGGTGGAGCAGGATCATTCATATGTTTGTCTGTAAAACATTTTGACTGTGATTCTTCAATAGTATCAGTTGTAGGTAATGATTTCCATAACGAAGATCTAGAATTACTTAGATCTTGTGGTGTGGATATATCAGGAATCGAAATTATAAAAGATGAAAAAACTTTTTACTGGAGCTGCATCTATAAAAATAATTTCAAAGACAGAATAACAACAAAAACCGAATTGAATGTTATGGCCAGCTTTAATCCAGTTATATCTAAATCAAATTCAACTCCTGATATTTTATTGCTAGGTAATCTTCATCCTGAGATTCAACTTAATGCTATAAAGCAAATAAAGAAAAAACCTGAACTAATTATTCTAGATACAATGAATTACTGGATTGAAAACTTTTGGGACACTCTTAAGGAGGTAATCAATAATTCCGACTTAATTTCTATAAATGACGAAGAATCAGAAATGATAACAGGTGAGAATGACCTTGAAAAAGCAGCAGAAATTCTTCATAGTATGGGTCCTAAGTTTGTAATAATTAAAAAAGCAGCAGATGGTGCTGAACTATTTAATTTTGAGAATAAATTTAAGTCTAACGCATTTAAAGTTGCAAAGGTAGTTGACCCAACCGGAGCAGGAGATTGTTTTATAGGAGGTATTGCAGGTTATCTTACTCAATCAGAAGAAATTACGTTTGATACCATTAAATCTGCAATTGCTTATGGTACAGCAATAGCCTCTTATAATGTAGAAAATATGGGAACAAAAAACTTATTAAATTTGTCAATGGATGACATTAAAATCAGAACCAATAAATTAAATTAAGTGAGTGATCAATTAAAACATGAATGTGGGATTTCATTGATCCACTTAAAAAAACCACTTGACTTTTATACGCAAAAATATGGTTCACACATGTATGGTGTGGATAAGATGTTCTTGATGATGGAAAAACAAAAAAACCGTGGCCAAGATGGTGCTGGCTATGCAAGTATAAAATTTGACTTAAACCCAGGACAAAAATATTTTTATAGAGTAAGATCATTTGAACAACAGGCAATTCACTCAATCTTTAAAAAGATTAATAAAAAAATTAATTCATTTATAAAATCTGAAAAAATTCAAAAAGGTTCCAACTCATTTTACGAACAAACTCCATTTTTAGGACAAGTTATGCTAGGACATGTAAGATATGGGACATATGGAAAAAATTCTATTGATTATGTTCAACCCATGATGAGACAAAATAATTGGATGAACAGAAATTTAATTCTTGCAGGTAATTTTAATATGACCAATACAGATGAACTCTTCCAAAGTCTTGTTAAGTTGGGGCAGCACCCAAGAGAGCAGTCAGATACAATTACTATAATGGAAAAAATAGGACATTTTTTAGACTCTGAAGTAATTGCTGGATATAATAAATTAAAGAAAAAAGGTGTATTAAAATCAGAAATGCCTCCACTTATTGAAAAGGATTTAAATATTGAAAAAATCTTAAAAAAATCATCAAAGAAGTGGGACGGAGGCTATGTTATAGCTGGTATGATAGGCCATGGAGACTCTTTTGTTATAAGAGATCCTCATGGAATTAGACCGGCATACTATTTTGAAAATGATGAGGTAATTGCAGTAGCCTCTGAAAGACCTGCAATACAAACAGTATTTGATGTTTCATACTCTCAGATTCATGAGGTTCCAAGAGGAAATGCATTAGTAATAAAAAAGAGTGGTACTACATCATTAAAAGAAATTTTAAAACCAAAAGCTAAAAAATCCTGTTCTTTTGAAAGAATTTACTTCTCAAGAGGATCAGATGCTGATATTTACATGGAGAGAAAAATGCTAGGCAGTCTACTCATTCCTCAGATTGAAAAATCAATTAAAAAGGATTATAAGAATACAGTTTTTTCATTTATACCTAATACAGCTGAGACATCATTTTATGGTTTGCTTGAAAAAGCTAAAAAGAATAACCCAAGAGTTGAGAAAATTGCAATTAAAGATGCAAAGTTGAGAACCTTTATTGCAGCTGATAAGGGAAGAGAAGACCTAGTTGCACATGTTTATGATATAACATATGGTGTTATCAAAAATTCAGATAATCTTGTTATTATAGATGATAGTATTGTTCGAGGCACAACTCTTAGAGAGAGTATACTTAAAATGTTGTTAAGGTTAAATCCAAAAAAAATAGTAATTGTATCAAGTGCTCCTCAGATTAGATACCCAGATTGTTATGGAATTGATATGGCAAAAATTGAAGATTTTATTGCATTTAGAGCAGCAATTGAACTGCATAAAGATAATGGAACAGCAGATAAAATAATTAAAGACACATATGATAAATGTGTTTCATCTAAAGAAAAACTAGATTATAAAAAGAATCATGTTAAAAATATCTATAAAGACTTTTCTCCTGAGCAAATATCATCTAAAATGTCAGAGATGTTAATAGATTCTAATTCAAAAATTGAATTAGATATAATTTTTCAAAAGGTGGAAAATCTTCATAAGGCTTGTAGCAATCATAAGGGTGATTGGTATTTTACTGGTGACTACCCAACACCTGGAGGAAACAAAGTTGTAAATCAAGCTTTTATAAATTTTGTTGAAGGAAAATCAGCTAGAGCATACTAGTGTATAACAAAAAATAATTTCTAAATAAGTTTTATTTATTTGAAAAAATACCTAAATTGGTTATACCAGAACATAAGTAGGTTAAGTTCATGGTAAGATTTGGGGCAAAAAAGGGGATTCTTCCCCTTTTTTTATTGTAAATACTTTTTATTCACCTCTTCCCAATTAATTACATTAAAGAATGCATTTATATAGTCAGGTCTTCTGTTTTGATAATTTAAGTAATATGCATGTTCCCAAACATCAAGACATAAAATAGGAACACCTCCACACCCATTTGGCATTAAAGGATTGTCCTGATTTGCAGTAGAGCATATCTCAAGTTTACCATCAGCATGAGCACATAACCATGCCCATCCTGAACCAAATCTTGTAGCAGCCGCTTTACTGAACTCATCTTTAAAATTTTCGAATGAACCAAAATTTGAATTTATAGACTCACCTATTTCTCCAGCTGGATTTCCTCCAGAATTTGGTCCCATTATTTCCCAAAATAGATTATGATTATAATAACCACCACCATTATTTCTTAATCCACTGTCATTAAGGTCAAGAGATTTAAGAATTTCTTCAATACTCTTACCTTCATTTTCAGTACCTGAAATGATATTATTGAGATTATTTGTATAACCATTATGGTGTTTCCCATAATGGATTTCCATAGTTTTTGCATCTATGTTTGGTTCTAATGCATCAAAAGCATAATTTAATTTAGGTAATTCAAAAGCCATAATTTTTTTTTTACAAAATTAGGATTATTTTGTTAAGTACAATAATCATAAATGAGCTACTCTTATAAAATCATAAACTCATCTGCAGGGTCAGGTAAAACATTCTACCTAGCAATTGAGTTTATAGCTCAACTATTAAATTCAAAAAAAGATGATCATTATAAGTCGATGCTTGCATTAACATTTACTAATAAAGCATCTGCTGAAATGAAAGATAGAATTTTATCTTATCTAAATATTATAGTAAATGAAAATGAAAATGTTATAATCGATATAGTTTCAAGTAAAACAACTCTAAATAATACTGAAATCAAAGAAAAGGCTTTTATAATTTTAGAAAACATTCTTTATAACTATTCAAGTTTCAATGTCATGACTATTGACAGTTTTACGAATAATATTCTTAAGTCATTTAAACCTGAATCTGACATTGAAAAAGATTATTTGATTGAGTTAGATAGTATGGTTTATATTGATCAAGCAATTGATGATATTTTCATAGATATTAATGATGATGATAATTTAAAGAATCAATTGATAGAGTTTGCAAGATTCAAAACATCCATAAACAAAAGCTGGGATATCTCACATGATTTAAGGGAGTTTATTGTTTTAATTAATAAAGAATCAAATAGAGATCAGATCGAATACTTCAGTCAAAAGAATAGAGAATTTTTTTCTCAAATAAAATTAGAGGTTAATAATCTTAAAAATGAGAAAAAAGAAAATTTAAGGAATCATGCAAAAAAAAGTATAGAACTAATATCAACTAATGGTCTTGATTTTGGTGATTTTAGAGGAAGCTACTTCCCGAATTATTTGAACAATATAATAATCAATGACCAGCTTTACATAAATGAGTCTATATATAAATCACTAAATGGCGAGACAAGTCTATATAACAAATCTTTGAGCAATAGCAAATCTGATAAAATTGAAAAAATAAGATCTTCGTTACTTAGTAATTACAATGAAATAAACAAAACAATATTAGATGTTTTTGTTTTAAATTCATTTCTATCTCATTTACCTTCACTGTCTCTAATAAACTTAATTGAAAATAAGATTAATAAAATTCAAAGTGACAATAACACCAAATTAATTTCAAAATTTAATTCTGAATTAAATTCACTTGTTAAATCAAATGATGCTCCATTAATTTATGAGAAGCTAGGCTCAAGATTTTCAAATTTTTTTATTGATGAATTTCAAGATACTTCAGAGCTTCAGTGGGAAAATTTAATTCCTTTAATTTCTAATTCAATTCAAAGTGAGTCTCATGATGGCACTAAAGGGTCTTTATTAATTGTTGGAGATCCTAAACAATCAATTTATAGGTGGAGAGGGAGTAGAATAAATCAATTTGTAAATCTTATTCTTGGTGAGACCAATCCTTTTTATATAAATCCAGAAATAGAAAAAATTGACACAAATTACAGGAGTTTAAAAAATATAGTTGATTTTAATTCTGAGTTTTTTTCCTACTTAACAAATAGTCTAGATTTGAAAATATACAATTCAAGTCTTTTAAATTTCAAACAAAAATCAACAAAAAAAGAAGATGGTTATGTTGAAATAGAATTATATGATTCAGATACTTTCTATGAAAAGATTAAAAATCAAATACTGGATTTGTTAAATCGTGGGTATCTTCCTTCAGAGATTATAATTTTAGTTAGAAAAAATAAATATGCTAAAGAGCTAATTCATAATATTGATTCATCCGATTTTGATCTTGTTTCAAGTGATATTTTACAAATAAAAAATTCAGAAATTGTTCAATTTGTTATTTCAATATTTAAGTTAAGTATCTCTGGAAATAATTATAGTGAGAGAAAAAATGTAATTGACTTTCTTTATAAAAAAAATTATTTTGAAGGAGATTATTTAACAATAAATGATTGTTTCTTTGACAATCTAGATAAGAAAAATATTGATGATTTCCTTAGTGAAATTTCAAATGAAAAATTTGATTTAAACTATTTTCTAAAGCTTAATGTTTTAGAGTCTGTCAAATATTGTTGCTCAATATTTAAAATTGATTTAAATAATATTTTTTTGACAGCATTTATAGATAACATATTTGAATTTCTTGAAAAATCAAATGACTCAGTGGATGAGTATTTAAATTATTGGACTAAAAATTTAGATAAAATTAATCTTAGCCTACCTGACAATCAAAAGTCAGTTTGTATATCAACAATTCATAAATCAAAGGGTCTTGAATACCCTGCAGTAATAATTCCAATATACAATGATAAGTTAGATGAAAATAGTTTTAATGATTCCTTATGGCTATATGAACCTTTCAGTGAAATTGAATCTTTGAAGTGGATGTTAATTAAAAGGATAAAAGACTTGAATCAAAATGGACATAACCTTAAAGAAGTATATGATAGTATAGTTCTAAATAACTATATTGACTCAATTAATCTATTATATGTTGCATTTACTAGAGCTGAAAAAGAGCTTTATATTTTAGCAAATAATAATAAAGTAAGCACTAATAGTATATCTTCCCTGATTAAAGAGTTTGTTGATTATAAGTCATGTAAAAATAATTTTTCTTTTGGTAATAAAATAAAATATGACATTAAGCTAGATAATAAGGAAAAATTAGACTGTAGTAGTAAAATAAAAATTGTATCAACTTCAGGTAATCTAAATCAAGCCAAATATATTTCTGATACCCTTTCATCAATCTACAATAAAAATAATAAAGCAAGAGTTTATGTCTTTTTTAGCAATCATAAATTAGCTGATCTAGTCAATCTCTTTAACTCAAATCATATAAGTATGTCATCGAACTATCATATTTTGGATTATGATAATTCAAAATATGATCATGTTATAATTAGTAATATGAATGAAGGGTTATTTCCATTTAATGAGATAAATAGTGATTTTGTATCTAACAGCAAAAAAAATGAATTTGAAAGTTTGAATCTAATTGAGAAGGAAAAAAATATTTCCACTTTATTTTATAGTCTCGTCGAAAACTCTAAAGAAGTGCACCTAACTTTTGACTCAGATCTATCATCATTTATAAACGGTGAGAAAAGTAGATTTATAAAGCAACTGGAGCTCTTAGATAAAAATTATAATATCTCTTACAATTCGATAACTCAAAAAATAACATTTGATAATCATATTAGTGAGGTAATTAAAAGTGATAAAAGAATTGATCAAAAAATAAATGATATTTTAAAATCAGGAATTTCTGCATCTACATTAAACTTATTTATTAAGAATCCCTATTTATTCTACGAACAAAAAATTTTAGGAATAGATGATATTGAAGATTCAAAATATTTAAGTTATATGGATCAAGGAACATTAATACATGAGGTAATTGAAAAACTTTATAATCCTTTTAAAATGATAGATCTTGAATTAGAGCATATTGAAAAAATGAGAAGAAATATAGACAACCAAACTATTGAATCTTTCATAGAATTATATTCCAAGAAACCAGAAGGTAAAAACTTAATTTTTGTAGAAATCGTTAAAGACTATATAACTAATATTTTAAATTTTGAAAAAGAACAATTAACTAAAGAAAAAGCTAAGATTAAGATTTTATCACTAGAGGAAAGACTTTCATCTGAAATTACTGTTAATAATACATCAGTTAAAATTAATGGTATTATTGATAGAATTGACTTATTCAATGGAAAAATAAGAGTTATTGATTATAAGTCAGGATTGGTAAATCCAACAGTTCTAGATATAAAAAATATAGATAAAATTAAGTTAGACTACAAATATTCAAATTTGTTACAATTACTCATCTATAAATTACTTGTATCAAATAATTATAAAGATCTGGAAATTGGACAAATAGGAATTTATTCAGTGAAAAAAAGTACTTCTCCATTTATTTTAATTAAAGATCATACTCAGATAAGCATAAAAGAAGTAGAAAAACTATTAGTTGAGATTATAACGGATATAATTCAAACAAACGAATTTATTAATACAGAAAATCCTGCATAACAACATCTGAAACAATTTTTCCAGATATTAATGATGGAGGTACACCAGGTCCTGGAACAGTTAGTTGTCCAGTAAAATATAGTCCTTTTATTTTCTTGCTTTTCATCTTTGGTTTAAAGATTGAGGTTTGAAATAATGTATTTGCTAACCCGTAAGCATTTCCTTTGTATGAGTTATAATCATCTATAAAGTCATTAACACAAAATGATTTTTTAAAAATTATATTATCACTTATTTTTTCGCCTGAGATATCCTCAATCCTTTTTAGAACTATATTTAAATATCTTTCTCTTATTTCTTCTTTATCTTCTAGGTCTGGAGCAATTGGAATTAATATAAAACAATTTTCACAGCCAGCTGGTGCCATACTTTTGTCACTTAATGAAGGGAAATTCAGATAGAAAAGTGGAGATTCAGGCCATTTAGGATTATCATATATTTCAGAAGCATGATCATTCATATCAACATCAAAAAATAAATTATGATGAGGTAATTTTTTTACTTTTTTATTTAAGCCTAGATAAAATAGAAGTGAAGAAGGTGCAAAAACTTTTTTATCCCAAAATGAATCATCATAATTTTTTAAATGATTAGGAATTAGTTTCTCGGTGTGATTATAATCAGCTCCACTAATAACAATATCTGCAGAAAATTCTTTGCCATTTGAAATAACTCCTTTAACTTTTTTCTCGATAACTATAATTTCTTCAACATTGTGTTCAGACTTAAACTTTACTCCCTTTTCTTTTGCAAGATTTATCATTGATTCAACAACTTTATACATACCTCCTTTTTCTGGAAACCAAGTACCAAGGCCAAAGTCTGCATGATTCATTATATTATAAAAAGCAGGAGTATTTTCAGGTTTAGCGCCTAGAAATAAAACAGGAAATTCCATTAATTGACGGAGCTTCTTATTTTTGAAATATCTACTAACTTCAGATTTTATATTAGTTGTAAAGTATCTTAACCTTCTGATAGTTCCAGGAGTGACTAATTCTAGAATTGATTTCCCAGGTTTATAAACTACCTTTTCCATAGCAACAGAATAATTAATCTTAGCCTCAGCCATAAATTTTAAGAGATTTTTTGAAGCGCCTTTTTCAATCTTTTCAAACGTTTCGCTTATTTTTTCAAGGCTATCTTCAATCTCTATGTAATCATTTTTTCCAAAATAAACTCTGTAAGCTGGATCTAATTTTTTCAAGTTATAGAAGTCACTAACAGATTTACCAAAGTCATTAAAATATTTCTCAAAAACATCTGGCATCCAATACCATGAAGGTCCCATATCAAAAGTGAATCCATTAGCTTCAAATTTTCTAGCCCTTCCACCAAATGAAGAGTTTTTTTCAAATACAGTTACATCATACCCTTTATCTGCTAGATAAGTTGCAGCAGATATAGAGGAGAAGCCAGAACCAATAATTAAAATTTTTTTAGTCATTTTTAGAGGTGACGTAGTCATAAACAATAGATCCAAGGACTACAATCATTGATAGAATAACTATAAAAGCAACAAACGATTTACTCATGTTAAAAATATTGAATGATAAAAGTATAAAATATCGTAGATTTAGTTCAATTATGATTGGAATTTTAGATAAGAAATTTTTATTTGCAATAATTATTTTAACATCTTGTAATCAAAAAATTGAATCTAATACTGAAACCTCAGTTGATGAAAATCAATTAGATATAATTGAATATGAAATTCCTATAACATTTGAAGAAGATTTCGAAACTGAATATAATTTAGATGAATGGACTGAGTTCAAAATTCTTAAATATAATATTTTAGTTCTAGCAAATTCAATTTCTGGATATAATGATAATGATGCAAAATATCTTGAGGATATATTAAATAAATTGGGCAATAACTCAAGAGAGATATTGAAATCAGATTTTGATTTATTTGTAAGCAGTCCTGAGATTAAAGGAAGACTAAAGCTTCTTGATATTCAAATACAAAAAACCAAACATAATCTATCAAAGATTAATAAGAGCGTGGGACTAGAAGAACTTAATAAAATTTTTGTTTTTTACAACTACTCAGCTAATATGATAGAATCAATATTAGTAGATTCTATAAATTAGGATTACCATTTAATTTATTTAGTTGAAGATCTATCTCAGAATCTTCAATTTTTCTAAATAACATTTCTATTTTGTCAATTTTAAAGCTATAGTCAATATTTTCAGAGACATTATCTAACATATCCCAGGTAAAATTATTCAGCCCAATCATTTTCATTAATTTATATGATGTAAAAGGAATAAATGGTTCAGAAAGAACTGATAAATAAGTAATTATAATATAGGAAGTTTGAAGAATCTGTTCTACTCTTTCAGGATCCGATTCTTTAATTTTCCATGGCTCTGTTTCTGCAAGATGTTTATTCCCAACTCTAGCTATGTTCATTAAGTTTTTGATCGCTTCTCTAAATTTAAATTCATTCAAGCTAAGTTCAATTTTGCTCTTTAAGGATTTGACTTCATTTAAAACTAATTCATCAGCATTATTTCTTGAATCTGGATTTGGTATTTTACCTTCATAATATTTATTTATTAATGATAGAACTCTATTAGTGAAATTTCCATAAATAGCTACTAATTCACTGTTGTTTCTAGTTTGAAAGTCTTTCCAAGTGAAATCATTATCTTTTGTTTCAGGACATGTAGATGTTAATACATATCTTAATACATCTTGCATGTTAGGAAAATCAATTAAATATTCATGAAGCCAAACTGCCCAGTTCCTAGATGTTGAAATCTTATTACCTTCAAGGTTTAGGAATTCATTTGCTGGAACATTTTTAGGTAGAATAAAATCACCAAACATTCTTAGCATAATTGGAAAAATTATACAATGAAAAACAATATTGTCTTTACCAATAAAGTGAATAAGATTAGTTTCTGGATTTTTCCAATATTGCTCCCAATCTTTGTCATTTTCTTTAGCCCATTCAATAGTAGATGAGATATATCCAATAGGTGCCTCAAACCAAACATATAGTACCTTGCCATCTTCATCATCTATTTTAACAGGTATACCCCAATCCAGATCTCTTGTAACCGCCCTTGGTTTTAATCCACTATCTAACCATGACTTAACCTGTCCAACAACATTTGTCTTCCATTTATTTTTATTTTCAACAGTTATCCAGTTTTTAATAAATTCCTCAAATTCATCAAGTTTGATATAATAGTGTTTAGTCTCTTTTAGAATTGGAGCTGAATTAGATATTGTTGATTTAGGATTTTTTAGTTCCTCTGGACTAAGGGTTGATCCACACTTTTCACATTGATCTCCATATGCTTCATCATAACCACAAACAGGACATGTACCAGAGATATATCTATCAGCTAAAAACTGATTCTCATTAACATCGAAAAACTGTTCTGATTTAATTAATGAAAAAAGATTTTTTTCTTTAAGATTTTCAAAAAAATTTATAGAAGTTTCATGATGAATCTTATTTGATGTTCTTGAATAATTATCAAATAAAATTCCAAATTCATCAAATGATTTTTTAATCATTTTATCATATTTATCAATTAACTCCTTTGGAGAGATCGAAGCTTTTTTAGATGCCAAAGAAATTGCAACCCCGTGTTCATCACTTCCACAAATGAATGCAACATCATTATTTGTAAGTCTTTTATATCTAGCGAATATATCAGCAGGAATATAGACACCTGCTAGATGGCCAATATGTATAGGGCCATTTGCATATGGAAGTGCTGCTGTAATTGTAAAAGTTTCTTTATTTTTTGGCATTGAAACTCTTGATAAATATTCAAAATCAATCCAAGATAAAATATTAAATTAGTAATTGAAACTATTCCTAAATGTTTTTAATTTTTGATACTGAAACTACTGGTCTTCCAAAAAAATGGAGTGCTCCTTTGACAGATTTTGACAACTGGCCAAGAGCAATTCAGGTAGCTTGGCAGGTTCACGATGAAAAAGGAATTTGTGTTTCAAACCAGAGTTACATTATTCATCCAAAAGGATTTACAATACCTTATGATTCTGAAAAAATTCATGGTATTTCAACTCAGCTTGCCAAAAAAATTGGAGTAGAAGTCGAATTTGTTCTTGAAAAATTTAAAGATGACCTAAGCAAGTCTAAGTTTATTTGTGGTCATAATTTAAATTTTGATGAAAAGATTTTAGGCTCTGAATATCTTAGAATTGACGGAAAAAATCCACTTCAAGATTTTCCAAAAATTGATACCTGTACAGAGGAAACAGCTCAAATATGTATGTTAAAAGGCGGAAGAGGTAGAAGATTTAAGCTTCCAACTCTAATTGAGTTATATAGTCATCTTTTTAATCAAAAATTTGAGTCAGCACATAATGCCTCTGCTGATGTTGAAGCTACTGCACTTTGTTTATTTAAACTTTTAAAAGATAAAAAAATTCATCCAGCATCACTTTCTGATAATGAAGATATTTACATGAACTTATCAGATTTAGATCTTGAAAAAGTTAAAGCTCAAGGAATAGATCATCTTGATTTATTTGAAGAATCTAAGAAGTTAAAATCAGATGAACAGTTAGATAAAACTGATTCCCCAATAACTAATGAAGAATTAAAAGAAGACTTTGAATTTGCTCATCTCCATGCATACACTCAATTTTCAATTTTACAGTCAACATCTAGGATTTCAGATTTACTAAAACAATGTATTGACTTTTCACATGATGCTATTGCAATTACTGATAAGTCGAATTTAATGGGAGCATTTCACTTTATTAAAACTCTTAAAAATTATAATGAAAACCTAAAGGAAGGTCAAAAGTATATTAAACCAATTGTTGGGTGTGAATTAAATGTATGTGAAAATCATCTAGATAAATCTAACAGAGATAATGGATACCAAATGGTTTTTTTAGCAAAAAATAAAAATGGTTTTAGAAATTTATCAAAATTAAGTTCTATAGCTAATATTGAAGGATTCTATTATGTTCCAAGAATTGACAAGGAAATCTTAAAAACTTACTCTGAAGATCTAATTGTGCTGTCAGGAGGTTTAAATGGTGAAATTTCCTCCAAAATCTTAAATCAAGGTGAAGAAAAAGCAGAAGAATCTTTAAAATGGTGGATAGATAATTTTAAAGATGACTTCTATTTGGAAATTCAAAATCACAAACAAGAAAATGAAGACTATATAATTCCAATTCTTAAAGATTTCGGTATAAAGTATGATGTAAAACTTATTGCAACTAATAATTCTTATTATACCTCTAAGTCTGAAGCAAATGCTCATGATATTTTACTATGCGTTAGAGATGGTGAAAAACAATCAGTTCCAATAGGAAGAGGTAGAGGGTTTAGGTATGGTCTTCCAAATGAAGAATACTATTATAAATCTAAAGATGAGATGTTAAAGATTTTTAATGGCATACCCGAGAGTATTTATAATATTTCAGAAATAATTAATAAAGTTGACTCATTTGATCTTGCAAGAGAAGTTTTACTGCCTGATTTTAAAGTTCCTAAAAAGTTCATGCAAAAGGATGATTTTGACAATCAAAAAGGTCAAAACTCATATCTAAGACATCTGACTAATGAAGGAATTAAAAATAAGTATGGTAAGATGTCAAAAGATCTTCAAGAACGAGTAGATTTTGAGTTAGATGTAATCGCAAAGACTGGTTACCCAGGATACTTTCTTATAGTTCAAGATTTTATAAATGCTGCTAGAGAGATGAATGTATCTGTAGGTCCTGGTAGAGGTTCAGCAGCTGGCTCTGTAGTTGCCTATGCTCTTGGCATAACTAGTATAGATCCAATAAAATATAATTTACTTTTTGAAAGATTTTTAAATCCAGACAGAGTAAGCCTACCAGATATTGATATTGATTTTGATGATGAAGGAAGAAATAAAGTTATTGAATATGTAGTAGATAAGTATGGCTCTGACCAAGTTGCACAGATAATTACTTATGGAAGAATGGCTGCTAAATCGTCAATACGAGATACAGGAAGAGTTCTAGATTTATCACTATCTGAAGTTGACAGAATTTCAAAATTAGTTCCAAATATGAAACTAAATGATATATTTTCTATGAATGAGTCTGATTTAAAGTCAGAATTAAGAACTGATGAATTTAGCAGGGTTTCTGAACTAAAAAAATTATTTAAAGCTTCTGATTTATCTGCACAAACATTGCAACAAGCAAGTTTACTTGAAGGATCATTGAGAAATACCGGAATTCATGCATGTGGAGTTATAATTACTCCTAGCAATATATCAGAGTTTGTCCCAATTACTAGAGCTAAAGATTCAGATTTTTATGTCACACAATTTGATAATTCAGTTGTTGAGGACGCAGGATTACTTAAAATGGATTTTCTTGGTCTTAAGACTTTGACTATCATTAAGGATACCGTAAAGCTAATTAAGTATAAATATGATATAGATCTTGATCCAGAAAAGTTTGAACTGGATGACAAGAAAACATATGAATTGTTTCAAAGAGGTGAAACAGTTGGTATTTTTCAGTATGAATCACCAGGAATGCAAAAGTATTTGAAAGATCTTAAACCCACAGATTTTAATGATCTAATAGCCATGAATGCTCTTTATAGGCCTGGCCCGCTTGAATATATTCCCTCATATATTTCAAGAAAAAATGGTTCTGAACCAATTACCTATGACATTCCTGAAATGGAGGAGTTTCTTCAAGAAACTTATGGTATAACAGTTTATCAAGAACAAGTAATGTCACTTTCCCAAAAAATTTCTGGGTTTTCAAAGGGTGAAGCAGATCTTCTTAGAAAGGCAATGGGTAAAAAAATATTTTCATTAATTGAAAAATTAAAACCTAAGTTTATGAAAGGTGGTCAAGAGAATGGATATACAATAGAAGTATTAGAAAAAGTATGGAAAGATTGGGAAGCATTTGCCTCATATGCATTTAATAAATCTCACTCCACATGCTACGCTTTAATTGGATATCAAACTGCATTTTTAAAAGCAAATTATCCATCCGAATATATGGCAGCAGTGTTATCTAATAACATGAATGATATAAAACAAGTAAGTTTTTTTATGGAAGAGTGTAAAAGAATGGGAATTACAGTGTTAGGTCCTGATATTAATGAATCATATTACAAATTTAATGTTAACGATGATAAAGCAATTAGATTTGGAATGGGTGCTGTAAAAGGTGTTGGAAAAGGTGCTGTTGAAACAATTGTAGAAAATAGAAAAGACGATAAATACGATGATATATTTGATTTTGCAAAACGAATAGATCTTAGATTAGCAAATAAAAAGACTTTTGAAAACCTTGTTTTGGCTGGGGGTCTAGATTCATTTAAACTTAATAGATCTCAATATTTTAATTTAGATAATGAAGGTTTAAGTTATATTGAAAAAGCTATAAAATTTGGATCAAAATATCAAGAGTCTATTAATTCTTCACAAATAAATCTTTTTGGAGATGATAGCGATGACATGTCAATTAATCCTATTATACCTGAATGTGATGAATGGATAAATTTAGAGAAGTTAAAAAAAGAAAGAGAAGTTGTCGGTATATATATTTCAGCTCATCCATTGGATGACTTCATTAGAGAACTAAATAACTTTACCTCTACAGGATTAACTACCTTAAATGATCTAAATAAACTTGTAAATAAAGATTTTTATGTGGGAGGAATAATAAACGAAGTTGAACATCTTGTGTCAAAAACAGGTAATGGATTTGCTGTTTTTTCATTTGAAGATTTTAATGATCAGTATAAATTTAGAATATTTGGTGAAGAATATCTTAAGTATAAACATTTACTTGAAGAAAATAAAATTCTTAGATTAAGACTAACTGTTAGAGAAGGATGGGTAAATAAGGATACAGGGAGAGTTGGTGAACCAAGAATTCAATTTTTGAATGTAGAGCTAATGGATGGCATAATAGATTCTAATTCAAAAAAAATAACACTTAGAGTTGATTCAAGTGCAATAGTCAATGATGATATTAAAAAACTAAAATCTACTCTGTCTAAATTTAAAGGTTCTAGTCCAGTCTATTTTGATATACATGATTCTAAAAATGAATTTAAATTAAATATGATATCGGAAGACACTAAGGTTAACATATCTAAAGAACTATTGATATCACTTGAACAAGACGAATTTTTATATAAATTAAATTAAATCAAATTGTATTTCTTTGAATAATAAATATTAGATTTGCTGCTTAAAATAATTATTATGGCATTAGAGTTAAATGATTCAATTTTTGAAGAAAAAGTTTTAAAATCAGACAAACCGGTACTTGTTGATTTTTGGGCAGAATGGTGTGGGCCATGTAGAATGGTTGGACCTATTATTGATGAGTTAAGTAAAGAGTTTGAAGGTAAAGCTGTTGTTGGAAAAATTGATGTTGATGCAAATCAAGAATTTGCAGCTAAGTATGGAGTAAGAAATATTCCAACTGTGTTGTTATTCAAAGATGGTGAATTAATCTCAAGACAAGTAGGAGTTGCTCCAAAAAAAACATATGAAGATGCAATAAATGCAGCTTTATAAATCAAAATAATTATATTTGCATCCCTTTTGGTCTGGTAGTTCAGTTGGTTAGAATATCTGCCTGTCACGCAGGGGGTCGCGGGTTCGAGTCCCGTCCAGACCGCTTTTAAAAGCTCTTTTTAAAAGAGCTTTTTTTTTAACTTGATATAATGAAAAAGATAATTCTTTTAGTATTCTTCTCCTCAAGTTTATTCTCCCAGATATCTAGTAAAAAAATTGAAAATTGGATTTCAAAAAATAATGAATTAGACGGAAGTATTGTATCTATAGCAGTTAAGCGAATAGATAAAGACAAAAAGATTGTTGGATCAGGAATTGATATCAACATGACTCCAGCTTCAAATGTTAAAATTTTGACTGTGTTAGGTTCAATATATTATGGAGACTCTATCCCAATCATAAATTATAAAGCATATGGCGATACTTTGAAAATTTCATCTACAGGTTATCCATTACTTTCACACCCAAAATATAGAGATAAAGATTTAGAAAAATTTTTAAAGAAATTTAAATACATAGAATATCATATCCCAAAAATTGATTTTGATAAATATGGGCCAGGGTGGGCCTGGGATGATTATAATAATTACTACCAAGCCGAAAGATCTGAGATGCCGATTTATGGAAATGTAATTCAAGCTGTAAAAAAATCCAATGGAGATATAGAAATTACTCCAGATACATATAAAATTGTCTTTGATTTTGAACAAAAAAAACAAATATATAGATCAGAAACAGAGAATATTTTTTCTATAAATCCCTCTTTATTCAAATCTGGAGACACAATATATTCTCCATTTAAAACATCAAGAAAAAATACTATTAGCTTGCTTGAAAATGCCTTAGGAAAAAAAGTAGAATTTAAAAAAGAAGAATTAAAAGATTACAATGTGCTAAATAGTGACCAGGTTGATTATATATACGCTGCTATCCTCAAGGATTCTGACAATTTGATTTCAGAAAGTATAGCCGCAAATATTTCTTTTCGATTAAATGACACCATTTCAGTAGATAAAGGGGTGGAATTAATTAAAAGTTTGTCAAAACAAATTGAATTATTTGATGGATCTGGGTTGTCAAGATATAATTTGGTAACTCCTAAATCAATAATTTCTTCGTTACATGATATATATAACTTAGTAGGATTTGATAGAATAAAAAAGATTTTTCCCAAAAACTATATAATTCAGGATAAAGAAGATTTTGTGTGGGGTAAAACAGGTACTCTTAAAAATAATCACAACTATTCTGGGTATCTAATTACTGATAAAAACAGAATATATATTTTCAGTATAATGATTAATCATTTTACCAATGACTTGAGTAAAATAAAAGGAGCAATAGTTGACTTTTTAATTTATTTAAAGTCAAATTCATAAAATTGATTAAATTTGCATGTTGTGTGTTGCTATAGGCAACTAAATAAGCTTTCCAATTGGGGGGCTTTTTTTTATTCTTCTACAAGTGGTTTCTCAATGTTCTCTGTTTCAATTCCAATAGATGACCTACTAGAAGTTAATTTAGTTATATCCTTATCTATTTTTTTAAACTCCTTATTTGTAACATTATATTGATTTACAACAGTGCTAATACTATTGCCGAGCTTTTCGTGATATGTCAAGTATGCGTTTAAGTGATTGCCCAATTTTTCAATATTCATTTGAATTTCATTTATTGACTCTTCAACTTTCATATTATTCAAAGCCTTATTTGTAACCTGAAGCATCGGAAATAAACTCATTGGAGAAACAATCATCACTTTTTTTTGGTATGCATATGAAACTAGATCTCTTTGGTTAATTTTTAATGAACCTACTTTATTATTGAGAAGATCTTGATATAAACCGTCAGCAGGAATAAACATATAAGCGTAATCAACAGTTCCTTCATTAGGTCTTATATATTTAGCCGTTTCATCAATCCTATTCTTTATATCATTTTTGAATTTTTTTTCAAGATCATTTAGTCTATCTATCTCAGTTTCATCACTCTCTATCATCTTATTATAGTTATCAAGGGAAAATTTTGCATCTATTGGAATTATAAATTCACCAACTTTAATAACTGCATCCACTGCTTCTCCGTTATTAAAAGAATATTGCATTTGAAAGAGTTCTGGAGGAAGTACATTTGCTAATAAGTTTTCAAGTTGAATTTCTCCAAGAATCCCTCTTTGTTTTTGATTACCCAAAATTTTCTCTAGTGTTTTCATTTGATTGGCAAAAGTTAAAACTTGTTCATTGGTTCCTTTAATCTTTTCTAGTTCCTTAGTCAACTTATTTATTGTCTCAGAGAATCTAATCTCCATATTTTTTTGATCTTGTTTAGAATCTTGAAGTTGTTTATTTAAGTTTTCAGCAGAGGTTAATTTAAATGCTTCAATAAAAGATTCAAGCTTAGATTCAATCTCTTTACTATTATCTTGAGAGTTCTTATTAATTTGTTTTTTGATCAAAAAATAAAGACCAAATAGAGAACCAACAACAACTATTACAGTAAATAAATATTCCATTACCTAAATTTAATCAAAACACAATTATTTAAAGAGTATTTAAAAAAAAACCCTCATTTAAGAGGGTTTTTTAAAATGTAAAATATTTTATTATGGTGCAGATTCTGGTTGATAATCATAGTAACCTGCCATAGGGTACATTACATGAGCATATATTGTACCGCCAAACATAACATATGGAGCACCAGATGTAAAGTCAGTGGTCATACCATCTAAAGTTGATGGATCAGCAGGCATTCTCATTAAATGAGGACCTGATTCAATCCATTGACCTTCAGCTGATTCTTCTTTAGTCATAACACCAGCCATTGTATTATCTTCTCCCATATCTCCATGCAGCATCCATGCATATCCATCCTTATCCATTACAGGTACTTCGCCTGCAAAATATGCACTAATCCACTTGAATACTTCTGCATCTCCACAAAGAGGCATAGCCTCGTGAGCATCAACCCATCCATTTTCAGGATCAGATTGTCCTCTAGGGTTCGCAGGTAAACAAGTCCATTCATTTGAACCTTCTCTTAGAAGATTACCTCCCATAGCAGGAGGACCGTCATAAACTGTAGCATTAGCAGCAATATATGCTGGAGCAGCTGTAGAATACGCCCATATTTGCCATTCAGCAGATGTGTGAGCGGCATCTGGCTCACCACTTGAATCTGTAGCTTCAGCAGGCATCTCACAACTAAACATTAATGCAAGAGCTAAAATTGAGTATATATATTTCATAGTATTTATTTTTAATAAATCTAAAGAAAAAGGGCCAAGAGTCCAAAAAATAAGAAGTGTATTAATAGGATATTAGTAGATACTATATACTCTTTATTTTTGATTGGTTGATATATTAGGTGGAATAAAATTGAGAAAACGAACCACCAAAAATAATTTGAAAAAGGAACAGGATTTATAGTAAACTCCCAATAATCAAGTTTTGGAGCACTAATCTCAATTAGTAAATCCAACAGAATCATCATAACTGATCCAAATACAACCTTTCTAACAATTGACCTTGGAAAGATTCTATCTGCAAAGTTTCCAGTTAAAATTATTAGTAAAACCCAGTTAAAGCCAATCACGACAGGAACATTAAATATCTTAACACCTAAATTGTCTCCATATTTATATTCACCAAAAAAAAATGAATAGTTTACGCCTATTATTTCTACACTCAATCCTAATAAAAAAATAAAAAATAATCTTGTAAGGAGCTTTTTATCAATAGAGTTGTTTACTACTAATAAAAACAAAGTCATTGTTAGAACATATGGAGAAGATGAAAGAAAAAAATCTTTTTGATCAGATAGTATTCCAAAAAATCCACTAACATTTACTAGCCAAACAATAAAAATTGAAAAATATCTCAATTCTTTGTTATCAAGGATCTTTAGCATATTAGTTTATTAAATCTGAGACAATTTTTGCTGAATTTAAGCATAGTGGTATTCCTCCACCAGGATGAACACTACCTCCACAAAAGTACAAGTTATTTATCTTTTTTGAAAAATTAGGATGCCTTATAAAAGCAGACTGTAATGAGTTGCTAGAACTACCATATAATGATCCAAATTTAGAAAGTGTTTCATTCTCAATATCAACTGGTGTTAATATTTTTTCACCAATTATATTACTTTCTATATCAACGTTTAAAGTTGAATTAATTTTTTTAATTATATTATTTCTTAAGTTTTTTTTGATTGTTTTCCAATTTTGTCCACTATCAAATGGGGAATTTATAAGTATAAACCAATTCTCATAGCCAGATGGTGCATCCTCCTTTACAATTTTTGATGTTGAACATATATAAACAGTTGGATCATAATAAATTGAATTTCTATTGAAGATATAATCAAACTCTTTCATCTGGTCTCTGCTAAATATTATATTATGTACACTAATATTTGAGAAAGATTTATTCATATTCCAATAAAAAACAACAGCTGAGCTTGAAGGTTGGTAATTTTTAATAAAAAAAGGCTTTTTATAACCCTTTAAAAGCCTATCATATGTCAAGTTTATATCCATATTTGAGACTATGATATCTGCTTTATAATTAATTTTATTTATAGATACTCCTACTGCAGATTTATGCTTAATTAAAATTTTATCAATTTCTGAATTAAAATGAAATTTTACACCAAGATCTATAGCAAGATTATATAAAGAGAGTGAAATATCAGATATACCTTTTTTTGGCATAAAGACACCAAGATCATGCTCTAAATGTTGAATAATTGACATTATTCCAGAAGTTAAATATGGACTTGACCCATTATAAGTTGCGAATCTGTTAAATAGCTGAATTAATTTTTCATCTCTAAAATATCTTTTATTTAATGAATTCAAACTGATAAATATATTTAACTGTAAAAAATTTAAAATTCCTTTAAGTGTATCAAATGACAGATATGTTGAAATTTTATGGAGTGACTTTTCTAAAAATATCTTTTTTACAAGATTAAATTTTTTCTTTGAGTTAAAAATGTATTTCTCAACTTGGTTTCCCTCTCTATCAAACTTTTTATGAACTTCATCAATAAACTTTTGGCTATCTGAATATGCATTAAATATATGACCATCATCCCAAAAATATTTGCATGCTATATCAAGTTTATCATACTTAAAATATTTTTTAATATCAACCCTCGCATCTTCAAATATATCTTCAATAAGATTTGGCATAGTAAATAATTTTGGTCCAAAATCATGCCTAAAGTTATTGAGGTAAAAATCACTTAGTTTTCCACCTACATTTTTATTCTTTTCAAATACCTCAACATCATACCCTTTAGACTTTAGTCGAACTGATAATGCAAGTCCAGCAATTCCTGAACCAATTATAATTACCTTTTTCTTCAATTGAATTCTTTTAAGTATAAAATATTAGATCTAACAAATAGCTCCTCTGAATACCATTTATCTTTTCTAGCTTTATTTATTATTTTTAAATGATTTTCATCAGAGTATGCATAATCTCTCATGCTCTTCTCACTCATCCATATACTTACAGTAGCTTGTTCTATAATTGGAAGTTCACCAATACCTTTGTAAAACTCTGCTCCACTATGACTTTTTATAGATTTAGCAGCTAAGGAGGTATTAACTAGAAAATTTATTAGCTTATTGAGCTTTACTCTTGCTCTTGTTAAGACAATGATCTTTCCTCCTCCATATGAACTGATATTTTTAAATGGATTTATTCCATTCCATGATCCATTAAAATTATATGGATCAAATTTAATTTCAACTCGTTTTGAGGATTTACCTATTATTTTGTTTATGATATTATTTTCGTCAATAAATTTTTTTCTGTAATGATCATTTTTCCAGGAAGTGATCAATACATAAGATGAAAAGTCCGGAATCAAACTAAACCCGCCATTAGAGCCAGTTCCAAAAAGTTTAATAAATTTCAGGCCATTAGAGCTGATAAGACTTTTATTGAATGTGTAAGCACCCATAAGCTTAAGCATCCAAATCTTATTATTTTTAAAATAAAATAGATCTAAGTAATAGGTCAAATTTTAAGATTTAGGAAACATTAAGATACAAAAAAACTCTACTAAAAAGTAGAGTTTATTTGTGGTACCACCAGGAATCGAACCAGGGACACAAGGATTTTCAGTCCTTTGCTCTACCAACTGAGCTATGGTACCAAAAGCATGGCAAATATATTAATATTTAAATAAAGCTGTATTCAAATGTTTCTTTAATTTTATAAAAAATTCCTTAATGAATTTAGTGATTGACATCGGTAACAGTAAGGTCAAATTTTTTCTATTTGAGAATAATAAAACCATATATAAAGAAATTTGTGATAACCAAGATTTCAAGAAAACATTAGATTCAATTTCTAATAAAAATAATATCAAAAATGTAATTTCTTCTAGTGTATCTTCTAATTACGATCTATATATAGAAGAGAGTTTAAACAACTCAAAGTATATTAGTTTATCAAATGATAACTTGTTAATTCCCTTTAAAAATAATTACAAGACAAAAAAATCTTTGGGTCAAGATAGAATTGCTCTTGTTTCATCTGCTATATATAATTATCCTAATCAAGATAATTTAATAATAGACCTGGGTACATGTATAACATATGATTTTGTAGATTCAAATAAAACATATCATGGAGGAGCAATATCACCGGGGTTTAAACTTAGATACAGTAGTTTAAATACATATACTTCTAATTTACCATTATTGGAGTTTGAAGAAACTGAAAATATAATTGGTTCAACTACAAATGAGTCAATTCATTCAGGAATATATAATGGAGTTATTGCTGAGGTAAATAATTATATAGAGTTACTTAAAAAAGAATACCCAAAGCTTAATGTTATTATAGTTGGAGGATTTTCAAAGTTCTTGCTTAATAGGATAAAAAATGCAATATTTGCGGACCAAGACTTTTTAGCTAAGGGTTTAAACTATATTATAAATTATAATGAAAATAGATAAAATTCCATCCATTTTAGTTTACTTACTATTTTCATCAATATTTGCCTTTTCTCAAAACAATACAAGATCTCCATATTCTCTTAACGAATTAGGTGAAATAAACTTTCTTGGTAATATATCTAATATTTCTATGGGAGGGGTTGACTCAGCTATTGATTCAATTGAATTTAATATTAATAACCCATCGTCTCTTGCAAAATTAAATACTACGAATTATCAAATTGGAACTTTTTATAAATCAATTGGGATCTCAAATAGTGTATCAACAGAAAGAGCGAATGCAGCTAATATAAACTATATTGCTATTGGAATTCCTGTTAAAAGATTTGGATTTGGATTTGGTGTTTTGCCATATTCTTCATTAGGATTTAACCTTCAAACTTCAGAAGAATTTAATAATGAAAATATAATAGATACTAGATTTTTCGGAGCTGATGGAAACCTTAATAGGGCATTTTTATCCTTAGGAGTTCCCCTTCATAAATATTTTTCAATTGGTGCAACTCTTAATTATAATTTTGGAAAATTTTCTTACGAAAAGTATAACCAATATGACGGAATTAATTATGGAACTTACTCAAATAGTAGCTCAGAAATTACCGGTTTTACCTATAGTCTGTCCTCAAGTATCTCTTTTCCATTAAAGGATGACATATCACTTAATTTAGTATACAATTATAATCTATCTGACTATCTGAACTCATATAATACGGAGTTTATTTACACATCCACTTCCTCTTCTATCAATGCTGAATCATTAGGAGATTTTGTTGATGTAGACCTATCAAATTCAGGATTAGAGAATACTATTCTACTTGTACCAAAAAAATCTATTTACTCCATTGGATTAGAGAAAAAAAATAAATGGTTTTTAGGAGCACAATTTGAAAACAAAATGTCATCTGATTTTGAAAATAAGTTTTTAAATATTGAAAACGTATCATACAGAGACTCTAAGATATTCTCAATAGGAGGATATTTTATACCAGATGCCTCATCTTTAACCAGTTACTGGAAAAGGGTCATATATAGATTTGGTTTAAAAAATGAAGAAAAAAGTATTATTATAAATAATTTGCCTATAAATCATTTTAGTTTAAATTTGGGACTTGGTTTACCTCTTTCAGGCTTGTCTAAAGCTAATATAGGTCTTGAGTTTGGTAAAACAGGTGACGATAAAAACTCCTTAAGAGAGAATTATGTTGCTCTTAGATTGGGCTTATCGTTAAATGACATTTGGTTTATTAAGAGAAAGTTTAACTAAACTTTTTAATATTTAAAATGTCTAATGAAAGTATAATTAAATTAAAAATATGAATAACTTAAGGTTCTTTAGAAGTTTAATTTTAATCTTATTTACAGTCCCAAGTTTTTCCCAACTTAGCTCTAATGAGTGTTTGGAACAACTATCAATTTTTGCTGAATCAGCAAAAATTAGAAATTATCAAGCTGCATATGAGCCATGGAAGAAAGTACTTGATAATTGTCCTAAATTGAATGTTGCAACTTACCAATTTGGTGAAAGAATTCTTAAGGATTTTATATCAAAGTCAACTAGCCCAGAAGATAAGGCTAGTTACACAAATGATTTGCTCGATCTATATGATAAATGGGCTGAAAACTTTCCAACTAGAAAGGGTGTTAATCAAATAGGTAAAATCTTCAGTAGTAAAGGACAAGCAATGCTTGATAATGGTATTGAGGATAAAAACTTAATTTATGAAACATTTGATTATGCATTTCAAAATGACCCTTCTAGTTTTACAAGTCCAAAGTCCTTAGCTTATTATTTTATTACAGGTTATGATTTATACAAATCAGGTACAAAAATTGAACTAGAGGATCTATTTGAGAAATATGAGGAGCTTACCGAAAAATTTCAGCTACTTCAAACTAATATTTCAAAGAATCTTGATTTAATTCTAAAGAAAGAAGAGTCTGGTGCTGCCTTGACCTCATCTGAAACTAGAAATAAAAAAATATACAATACCAACACAAATGCAGTTGGTTCTTATCTTCAATTGCTAGATCAAACTATTGCAAAAGAAGCTACATGTGAAATTTTAATTCCACTTTATACAAAGAACTTTGATGAAAACAAAAATAATCCAATCTGGATAAGAAGAGCTGCTGGTAGATTAGATGGTAAAGATTGTTCAGATGACCCGCTTTTTGTTACATTAGTTGAGCAACTCCACAGTTTGGAACCTTCAGCTGATTCAGCTTATTATTTAGGAATTTTAAATGATAAGCAAGGAAATGCTGATGAAGCTCTGAAATATTATCAAGAATCAGTTGCTCTTGAAACAGATAATTATAAAAAAGCAAATATTCTATATAAAATTGCAGTTAAATTTAGAAATGCTGGAAGAAGAGTTTCCTCAAGAGACTATGCTGAACAAGCGTTATCATTCCAACCATCTTTAGGTAGAGCTTATCTATTAATAGCAAATTTATATGCTGATAGTGCAAATGGTTGTGGAGATACACAATTTAATAAAAGAGCTGTTTTTTGGCTTGCTGCTCAAACTGCTCAAAAGGCAGGTAGAGTTGATGCCTCACTAAAAAGACTTTCTGATAGAACTGCTGCTGCATTTAATGGTAGGGCCCCAACTAAAACAGATATCTTTACTGAAGGTAATCAAGGTTCTACTATATCATTTACGTGCTGGATTAGAAGAAGTGTAAAGGTTCCAAACCTTTAAAATGAGATTTACTTTTTTTTTAATTTTTGTAGTCTTCATTTCTTGTGATACTGATAGGCAAATCATTGAGAGTGAAGAGGTAAATATTCCACTTAGTATTGCCAACAATTTTACTATGACCTATACTGATTCCAGTCAAGTCAAGTCATACGTATCTGGCAATAAACACTTTGACTATTCAAATAATATTCTTAATTATTCTGAGTTTTTCGATGACGTTGAGCTAATAATCTATGATGATAATAAAACATCAACAATTAAGTCAGACTATGCAATTGTATATAATTCATTTAGATTTATGGAATTTAAAGGCAATGTAGAGATAACAACTACAGATGGTGAATTATTGGTTACAGATCAGTTATACTACGATACAGAAAATGAATGGCTTTTTACTGAAGACAAATTTGAATATACAGATAAGTCTAACAAAATAATAGCTAATAGACTTGATTCTAACAGAGACTTTACCGATCTTGTAACAGGTAATCTAACGGGATCTATTAATATAACTGAACAATGAAAAACTTTCTTATTTCTGAAATAATCTATTGGGTAATTGCTGTAATTTCATTGTTTAGTGTAATTGAGAATTGGACAATTAATAGTGATAGGGCCTATATTTTTCTTGGGTTTTGTATACTATCTGTTTTTATGGCTTTATTTAGAAGGCATTTTAGAAAAAAGTACGCAAATAGAAAGTAAATGATTATAGTCTTTAGTCTTTTATTATCTGCTTTCTTCTCAGGAATGGAAATTGCTTATGTTTCCTCCAATAGATTGAATTTAGAAATAGAGAAGAACAAATCGGGATTAATACCTAAAGTATTATCTATAATAACCCAAAATCCATCAAGATTTATTGCAACTATGCTTATTGGTAACAATTTTGCTCTTGTTATTTATGGAATTTTTATGGGACAATTTATAATTGATAATATTCCTTTTATAGATTTAGCCTCTGTCAATGAATTTTCTGCTCTTTTAATTCAAACTTTTATTTCAACATTTTTAATTTTAATTGCTGCAGAATTTATACCTAAGGTATTGTTTCAAATATATTCAAATTTATCAATGAAGGTTTTCTCAATACCTGCATATATATTCTATATACTTCTTTATCCAATTACAAGTCTGGTCACTATTATATCAAATTTCATACTAAAGACTTTTTTTAAAGTTGATCCTGAAGAATCTAAAATCTCATTTTCAAAATTAGAATTAGAAAGCTACATAGAGAATGAAATAGAAAACTCTGATGAAACTTTAGATTCAGAAATTGAAATTTTTCAAAATGCTTTAGAGCTATCTGAAGTTAAGGCAAGAGATGTAATGGTTCCAAGGGCAGAAATTATTGCTGTTGATAAATCTATTGAAATTGAAAAGATTAAAAAAATATTAACTGAAACCGGCCTATCAAAGATTCCTGTATATGTTGATACAATTGACGATATTATTGGTTATATACACTCATTTGATTTCTTAAAGAAACCAGATAACCTAAAAGAACTTATTTTACCCGTTGAATTTGTGCCAGAGCCAATGTTAGTGAATGATGTTCTTGAATTATTAACAAGGCAAAGAAAAAGTATTGCAGTTGTAATTGATGAGTATGGTGGAACTTCTGGTATTATAACTGTTGAGGATATTGTAGAAGAATTGTTTGGAGAAATTGAAGACGAACACGATAACTATGATTATTTTGAAAAGAAAATCTCTGAAAATACCTATGAGCTATCTGCAAGGTTAGAGATTGAGTATCTGAATAAATCACATAACCTTAATCTTCCTGAAAGCGAGACATATGATACACTTGGAGGTTTAATAGTATTCAATGTGGAGGAAATTCCAAAAGTTGATGATGAAATTAAAATTGGTCAATATTCAATAAAAATTATTGAAGCAAGCTCATCAAAAATTGAAAAAGTACTACTAAAAAAAATTGAACAAGAATAGTATAAATAAATACTTAGTTGTATTTTCGAAAATTATTAAAAAATATGGCTATACTCGGACAAATTAGAAAAAGATCTATATTCCTTATAATAGTAATAGGGATGGCGCTATTTGCATTTGTTATCTCTGGTGTTTTTACCTCAAATGGTGGATTTAGCTCCAATAAGCCAATTGGTGAAATTAATGGTGAAGAAATTGACTTTGAGATTTTCAACATGATGGTCGAACAAGCTCAAACGGTATATGGACTAAATACAATAAACGCAGTAAACTTTGCATGGAATCAAGGTGTTAAAAATCAATCTCTAATTCAAGAGCTGGATAAACTTGGAATAGATGCTGGTAAGAATCAATTAGAACAAATTATCTCAAGTGATGAATCTATTGTTTTAAATCCTTTATTTCAAAATGAAATAGGTTTATTTGACTTTAACAAATTTTCAAATTATATAGCTCAATTAAAGACATCTAATCCAACAGTTTATAATTCTTGGAGGTTACAAGAAGAAAATATTATATCTCTTGCAAAGCAAAAAATTTATTTTGATTTAATTAAATCAAGTGTAATATATACTAACGTTGAATCAAATATTCAGTATCATTTAGAAAATGACAAAGTAAACATTGAATATCTAAGAATTCCTTATGAATTAGTCCCTGACTCACTTATTAAAATAAAAGATTCAGAAATTAATTCCTATGTAAGAAATAGAAAAGATGTTTATGAAATTGGAGCATCTAAAAAAGTTGAATTTGTATATGTGCCTGATATAGCGAGTGATATTGATATAAATAATATTAGAACAAATCTTGAGCAGCTTAGAGATGGATTCAATCAACTTAATCAAATCACAAACTCGAATGAATATGTTGAAGGTTTCAGTAGTGTAAAAGATTATTCTGAGTTTATTGATATATACTCTGAAGTAGCCTGGGACTCGATTTATAAAACCAAACAAGAATTATCAAGTGATTTTTCTGATATTCTTTATGGGCTTAATGTTGGCCAGGTTTTTGGTCCATATCAAGATGGTAATTTTTATAAAATTACAAGAATGATTGATAAAAAAAGAGATGGTAATTTAAATAAAGTCTTACTTGCTGACGTAGCAATTGAAATTATACCATCTAATGAATCTTCTAATGAAAACTTTAGGAAAGCTTCTCAGGTTGAATTTGATGCTAATAATGGTTTTTCACTTAATCAAAGTGATGCAAATTTACAAATAAGTACCTTTGAATCTTTCGAAGATTTTGATGAAGGTTTACCTGGTATAATTAATTCTAGACAAGTTATTAAGTGGATGTATGATGATGATTCTAGGGTTGGAGATGTAAGAAGGTTTACCCTAAACGATGGCTATATTGTAGCTAAGATTATCGAATTTAACAAGACTAGACTTCCAGATATTGAAGATGTTAAAACTGAGATTTCACAAATTCTAATTCAAAATAAAAAATACGATTTCTTAAAAAATAAATACAAATCAACATTGAACATAGATACTATTGCAGAGGAAAATAATCTAGAAGTTGAAAATGCATCTGCAGTTACTCAATATGATCCAATTCTTGTTGGAGCTGGTGTAGAACCGTATATCATAGGTTCTTCTTTTTCTCTTGAGCCCAACGAAATATCTGAGTTATTAAAGGGTAACAATGGTGTCTATATTATAAGACTTTTATCAAAGGAAATTGCTGAAGAAATTAATCTTGGTCAAGCAATATCTAATTCTTTAAGTGATAGAGAGATTGAAAGAATTTCAACTTTGATTCCAGAAGTGCTTGAGTCAAAAGCTGAAATTGTTGATAACAGAAGCTTTTATTACTAAACTAAAGCTAATTCATTATAATTTAGTACTGTATTAAATCCCTTACTTTTAAAATAGTCAGTTGGATTTTTATCTAATGCAGAAGCAAGAATAAAATCACCTCCCCATGCACCTAAACTTTTAATTTCACCATCAAAATCATTAAATAGTTTATCCTTAATTTTCTCTTTTGATGTTAGTTTTGACACTATGTTTTCATGTTCTTTTATTAATGAATTAAATTCTAACTGATCTTTACATAAAATGATCCTTTTTGTAATATCTGAGATCTCAGTAATACCAATTTTTGAATTTATCTTTTCTCTAAAACTTTTTATTTCATCTAAAGAATTCTGTTTCTTATTTAAATAGATAAAATGTAATTTATCTCTAAAAGATGGATTAAAATTAATTTGTTTTATTTCTTTTTTATTATCATTTATTCTATACAGCAACGAGCTACTTGAATCAGCACATGCAATATCATACCCACTTCCGTTAAAAAATTTATTATTTAACTCATAAGGATCAACGCCTGAAAATTTTGAAAGATTATTGATAAGAGTTGATGAAGATCCTAAACCCCAATCTTTGTCAAATGTTAATTCTGTATTTATTATTGAACCATTTGACTTTAAAAAATTACTTTCTTTTTTTCGAATAAAACTTATAAGTTCTTTTATAATTTCTGAAACTTCTTTAGATGATGAATATTTAACCTTTAAGCTATCTTTATCTAGTTCACACTTAAACCAAATCTCTTTATTTATATTATAACTTGTCCAATTGATTATATTAGAGTCATTGTCATTTATTTCTAAATATTGTCCGTATACTGTGGGTACTGCTAAAGATAATGCTCCATTAAGAACAAAATACTCTCCTGTTATTAATATTTTACCATTACTATAAAATTTCATATTTACTTATTGGACTTAATAAACTCAGAAACTGAGCTATTGTTGATTTCTTTATCTACAAAATATTTCTTAGCTCTTTTGATCTGATCTTTGTTAGCATTATTTTTAATTAGAAGATTAATTAAGTGCATTTTCATATGTCCTTGCTGAATACCTGATGTAATTAATGATCTAACTGCAGCAAAATTTTGAGCAAGTCCAACACAAGCTATAATACTCATGAGATCTCTAGACGATGGACTGTCAAGTATTTGTAGTGATAGCTTAACTAGTGGGTGCAAATCAGTAATTCCTCCTACTGTCCCAACTGATAGTGGAATCTTAATACTTATTCGAAACTTATTATCCAAAATTGTACATTCTGATAAACTCTCATATTTAGAGTTTAATGATGCATAGGAGTGAATACCAGCTTCTACTGCCCTAAAATCATTTCCCGTGGCAATTAAAATTGCATCTATTCCATTCATAATTCCTTTATTATGAGTAACTGCTCTGTTGATATCAACTTTAGCAATATCAAAAGCGTATTTCATTTTTTTTGCAAACTCTTCTGATTCAATACCCTCAATATCTATTAGATCCTTGATATCACATTCTGCATGGGCTTCAACAATACAATCTGGTGTGTAATTTGATAATATTGACATGATTATATTTATACTGTAACCACTTTTAATAAAATAATCATATTGTTTAGATAACTCGTCTATTTTTTTTGACATTGCTTCTAGACATGAATTAATAAAATTAGCTCCCATTGAATCTGAAGTATCAAAATCAATTGATAATTGGAAATAGTTTTCTAAATCACTTGTTTTATCAATAATATTTAACGCAGATATACCACCACCTCTTTTCTTCATATTCTTAGTGATATTGTCAGTGGATTTAAGTATATATTCTCTTTTATTATTTATAAACTCCTTAAGAGCTTCTTTATCTCCATTAAATGAAAGGTGTATATGCCCTCTTTTTGTAAAACTTTCAACTTTAGATTTAAATCCTCCTTTATCAAACCAGAATTTAGCTGCATTTGACAATGCAGCAACAACTGAACTTTCCTCTGTTACAAGTGGTATAGTGTAATTTTTATTATTTATTAAAAAGTTTGGTGATAAAGAATAAGGAAGGTAAAAGTTTGAAATACTGTTTTCAGAAAATGAATCATGTATAGCTTGGATATCTTTATTAGAATTTAAATAATTATCAAGTATTGATCTAACTTGATTTGAATCATCAAACATTTTTTCACTTAACCAATGAATCTTTTCCTCCCTAGAAAGTTTTGAAAAACCAATTATTTTTTTTGGCATAATTTTCTTTTCTTTATGTAAATATAAGTGAAAACAAACTCAATATAATTTAAGGTATCTTACAATGAATAATATTAATCTATTTAATGGAGACGAAATAAATCAAAAAACAATTCTTGGCCACCCATCAGGACTTTTTACACTTTTTTTTACTGAAATGTGGGAAAGGTTTTCATATTATGGGATGCGTGCAATACTTGTTTTATTTCTAATCTCCTCAATTGATAATGAAGGATGGGGATGGGAAAGATCAGATGCCTTAGTATTATATGGCTGGTATACTGGGCTTGTGTATATTACTCCAATTTTTGGTGGACTAATTGCAGACAGATTCATTGGCTATAGGAAAGCTGTTGTCTATGGAGCTCTTCTTATGACACTTGGTCATGCAGCTATGGCCCTTGAGGTTTTTTATGATTTCTATTTATATGTTGGTTTAAGTCTTTTAATATTAGGAAATGGGCTATTCAAGCCAAATATAAGCTCAATAGTAGGCCAAATGTACAAAGATGATGGAAAAATCAAAGATGCTGCTTATACAATATTTTATATGGGAATTAATTCAGGTGCCTTTCTTGGAATTCTTCTCTGTGGCTATATTGGCGAAACTGTTAATTGGCATTATGGTTTTGGTTTAGCAGGAATCTTTATGTTATTTGGAATGCTTCAATTCCATTATGGACAGAATATTTTTGGATCAATTGGTTTAAAACCAAGTGAAAAAAAAGATGATAAAAATTTAGATGTTAAGGAAAATCAAGCTCCAAGGAAGACTATAGTTGATAGATTAATTGTTATTGGAATTTTTTCTTTTGTAACTATATTTTTTTGGTGGGGATTTGAACAGGCAGGGGGAAGTATGACAATTTTTGCAAATGACTATACCAATAGAGATCTAATAGGAACAGGAGCACTAACTTTCAAGATTATAAACTCACTTCTAGTTATAGTCCCAATGATTATTTTAACAATAATTCTCTATTATCTATTTAATAATACATTTCAGAAATATGCGATGTCTAATATATTCCTATCTATAAGTTTTATTATAATTTGGGGTATTATAATATGGATGTTGAATAGAGAATTTGTAAAGGATGCAACTGAAGTACCCGCATCATGGTTTGCTATTTTGAACTCTTTCTTTATAATTGTATTTGCACCAGTTCTTTCTAAAATTTGGCAATCAAAATTTAATCCATCAGGACCTGTAAAGTTTGGAATTGGATTAATGCTTTTATCAATAGGATTTGCGATTCTCTCATATGGTTCTTTAAGCATTCCACTAGGAGCTTCTTCAGCCTCTCAAAGTATGATCTTTCTTATTCTTGCCTATCTATTTCATACATTAGGAGAGCTCTGTGTATCTCCTGTTGGACTTTCTTATGTTAGTAAATTAGCTCCACAAAAACTTGTTGGTTTAATGTTTGGAGTTTGGTTTGTAGCAAACTTTATTGCAAATCTAAGTGCAGGTTTTACAGGAAGTTATATAGATCCAATAGTTGAAGATTATGGAATGTCAGTTTTCTTCTTAATTTTTACAATTTTGCCTGCAGTTGTTGGATTGTTAATGATAGCTGCAAATAAAAAGATTGTGAGTATGATGCATGGAATCAACTAATTATTGACGAAGCAATTTTCTTAGATGTATCTTTTACAGACAACAAATCAAAAATTTTAGAATATTCCTGTATAATTTTTGATCTTGTTTCTTGCTCACAAAGCTTATTAAATTCAAAAGCAAGATTTTTCTTATTAAGGCCATATTGAATAAGTTCTTTAATAATATCCTTTTCTAGTATAATATTTACAAGAGATATATGTCTAAGCTTAACAAATAATTTACCAATAAAGTAACTAAGATCACTAGTCTTATAACAAACTAATTGAGGTACTTTAAAAAGAGAACATTCTAATGAAGCTGTACCGCTTGTTACAATTGCTGCAAAAGAATTAGTTAATAAGTCATATGTTTTATTATATATGATATATAAATTAGAATATGCTGCTACATTATATAACTTAGGATCTACGTTATTGACACCCGCAATTACAAAATTGTAATTAGGATAATCACTTATTATAGATAAAAAAATTGGAAGCATAGTTTTAATTTCTTGAGTTCTACTACCTGGTAAAAATGCAATAACTGGTTTATTATTAGGGATATTATTATCACTGAAAAAACTATTATTTGTTTTGTGTGAACTAATAGCCTCTATTAAAGGATGTCCAAAATAAAATGTATCCATATTATGCCTTTCATCATAATATTTCTTTTCAAATGGAAAAATAACATATAGCTTATCCACACTTTTTTTTATCTTTTTTATACGACCTTCCTTCCATGCCCATATTTGAGGACTTATATAAAAGTAGTTATTGAACCCTTTTTTTTTAGCCCAATCACAAATTCTTAGATTAAAGCCAGGGTAATCGATATAAATTATTTTATCTGGATTAAATGCAAGTATATCCTTTTTGCAAAAACTTATGTTACTAAAGATTTTATCAAGATTTTTAATTACTTCATAAAATCCCATAAATGCAAGTTCACTAATATGCTTTACGATAGTTCCACCGCTTAAAATCATCTTATCTCCACCCCAAAATCTAATTTCAGCATTTTTGTCTAGCGATTTTATCTCTGTAATTAAACGAGAACCATATAAATCTCCTGACGCTTCTCCAGCAATTATATAATATTTCATTTAAAATCCCATTCGTTTAGATCTTGAATAGCATGGTGAGCAGTTAAATCAAATTCAACTGGTACAATTGAAATATAATTATTCTTTAGAGCCCATTCATCTGTATCTTCTCCTTGATCTTTATTAACAAATTTTCCAGTTAACCAATAGTATTCTTGACCTAGAGGATTTTTTCTCTTATCGAACTCTTCAACCCAATATGCTTTTGCTTGTCGACAAATTTTAACACCCTTAATATCAGATTTCTTTACTGCAGGGATGTTAACATTTAAAACAACTCCTTTTGGGATTCCATTATTTAATGCATTTAAGGTAATATTTCTAATAAAATCTTTAGATTGACTAAAGTCTGCATTCCAACTGTAATCTAAAAGAGAAAAACCTATAGCAGGAACTCCTTCAATTCCAGCTTCAATAGCAGCGCTCATTGTTCCAGAATATATTACATTGATTGAAGAGTTGGAGCCATGATTAATTCCAGATACACATAAATCAGGTTTCCTAGGCATTAATTCATTAATGGCTAATTTTACGCAATCAGCAGGTGTTCCAGAACAACTATACTCAATTATTTCAGAATTTTTTGGGGTAATTCTAGAAGAATGTAATGTTGAATTTATTGTTATGGCATGTCCCATTCCAGATTGTGGACTATCTGGAGCTACAACAATAACGTCTCCTATATCTTTAACTACAGAGATTAAAGTTCTAATTCCGGGAGCATTTATTCCATCATCATTTGTAACTAAAATAAGTGGCCTTTTCATTTATGATTATTTCATGTAAATATATGAAAACGTTTTACTCTTTTAACTTTAACATAAACTTTGCTGTTATAAGGGTTTGCCTTAAATTTTTTTAAATTAATTTAGCATTATGATTTTAAGGATTTTCGGGTTAGTTGTATCAGGTATAATTTCACTTGTAATTTATTTTGAAGTCTCAAATTTTAAATTTTCAAGTGACGAACCAAATAAAGATAGATTATTAGTTGATCTTGTTTCTTATGTTTTAGATAAGTTACATTATGATCCGAAAATAATCAATGATGATTTTTCAATAAAAGTATATGATGAATTTATTGAAGCTATAGATTCTCAAAAAAGATTCTTGCTTGAGTCAGATATTGAGATGTTGTCAAAGTATAGACTCCTTATAGATGACCAGATAAACTCCTCAGATATAACATTTTTTAACACTGCTTACGAAGCATTAATAAATAGAATTTCTGAGGTTGAAGAATTTTATGAGGAAATCCTTGATGAACCCTTCAACTTTAATATTGATGAAGAGATTAATCTTGACTATGAAAATTTAAACTATGCACTAAACCTTAATGATTTAAAAAATCTTTGGAGGAAAAGATTAAAGTTATCTGCTCTTGATGCATATGCTGCAAAAAAAGAAATAAATGATGACAAAAGTGATTCAGAAAATAGACAAACCAAAACAGACGAAGAAATTGAAAATGAATCTAGGTCTTCAATTAAAGATAACCTTAAAGATTTTTTCCAATTTAATAGTGAACTAGAAAGATCTGATTGGTTCTCGATTTATCTCAACTCTATTGTTACTCAATATGATCCTCATACTACTTATTTAGCACCTGAGGCTAAGGAGGTTTTTGATCAAAATATTTCTGGAAAGTTTCAAGGAATTGGTGCACGATTATCAAAAACTAAACAACAAGTTGAAATTGTAGAGATAATTATTGGTGGCCCAGTTTGGAGAGACAACCTATTAAACGTTGGGGATATAATAATCTCTGTAGCTCAGTCAGAGGATGAAGAACCAACCGAAATATCCTTGATGAAATTAACTGATGCAACTGATCTTATAAAAGGTGAAAAAGGAACAAAAGTTTATTTAACAGTTAAAAGAGTTGATGGTGGAGTAGAACAGGTAGTTGTTACTAGAGACGTTGTTGAACTTGAAGAAACTTATGCAAAATCCTCAATAATAAACGATGATCTCTCAAAATATGGATTAATAAATCTGCCTAGATTTTATGTTGATTTTGATGATTATGGTGAGAGAAATGCTGCGACTGATTTAAAAAAAGAAATAATAAATCTTAAATCCAAAGGTATTAATGGATTGATTTTAGATCTAAGAAATAATGGAGGTGGATCTCTTAAAACTGTAGTTGACATTACAGGATTTTTTATTGAAAAAGGTCCTGTTGTACAAGTTAAAAGCATAGGTGGTAGAAAAGAGGTTTTAAGAGATAATGATCCTTCCATATTGTGGGACGGTCCACTTGTTGTATTAGTTAATGAATTTTCTGCTTCTGCATCTGAAATTCTTGCTGCAGCACTCCAAGACTATAACAGAGCTGTTATTTTAGGGAGTAAACAAACATATGGAAAAGGAACTGTTCAGAATATTGTTGATTTAAACAATGTTATTTCAGGAAACACCTATGGTGATTTAGGGTCTCTTAAAATTACAACTGATAAATTTTATAGGGTCAACGGTGGATCTACTCAGTTAGAAGGGGTAAAGAGTGATATAATATTTCCTAATAGATATTCTTATATAGATATAGGAGAAAAAGATTTAGAAAATCCACTAGGTTGGGATAAAATTGATCCAGCTAGGTATAATAATTCAGTTAAGATATTTAACTATTCAAAGATTATTTCTGATAGTAAAGAGAGAATAAATAATAATGAATATTTTGCTTTAATTGATGAACACGCGTCCTGGATTAAATCTCAACAAGATGATAAGATAGTTTCTCTAGACTATCTTACCTATAAAGGTGACTTAGAAAGTTCAAAATCTCAGAATAATAAATTAAAACGTATCGAAGAATTTGAATCACCTTATATATTTCAATGGAATAATACTAATGACAAAGAAGATAATTCATACAATGATGATATAAAAGAAAAAAGAGATAGATGGATTGAGTCTCTAAAAAAAGATATTTATGTCAATGAAGCAATGAATCTCCTAAGGGATCTGTCTTCTATAAAATCAAATGAAATTTTGTCTCAAATAAATATTGATTAACTTTCTTTTAATCTACTCGAGTCAAAGTTTAAATAAACAAAGAACATTAGACTAAATATCAACAGACTTGATCCACCATAACTTATAAAGGGTAGGGGAATACCAATTGATGGAATTAATCCAATTGACATACCAACATTTAGAAAAAAGTGGAAAAAAATTAGGCTTGCAAAACAATAGGAATAAATACGCCTAAAATGGTTTGGTTGCTTGTCTGCTCTAGTAATAATTCGAATTATTAGAAATGAAAAAATTACAATAGTAGAGAGGGTACCAATAAATCCCCATTCTTCTCCAATTGTACTGAAAATAAAATCAGTATGTTGTCTTGGAACAAAATTCCCTTTGGTTTGAGTACCTTCTAAAAAACCAGTGCCAAAAAATCCACCATTACTTAATGCAATTTTAGATTGATTAATATTATACCCAATTCCACTAGTATCTATCTCTTTTCCGAGGACTAAATTTATTCTATCTCTATGCCTCTGCTCCAAGACATTCTCAAATAAATAATTAGTTGAGAAGGAAACAGAAATTAATATGAAAAATGAAAATATATATTTAAGTAATGAAATTTTAATTTTTTTATTTCTTAAATAAATTAAATACGTTAAAAAAATTATTGTTAGTATGGCTATGCTTACATGAAAATTAAATATTAATGTCAGTAATAAAGTTGAAATAATATATAATCCAAAATAAAAATAATTAAGATTTAATCCTTCTCGAATAATTGGAAATATAAAAGCTAAAAAAATTAATGCTGAACCAGGGTCAGGTTGAATTGTAGTTAAAATTAGAGGTACTAGTATAATTATCAATACAATTAATATATCTCTGTTTCTCTTTAAATCTGTCTGAATAATACTTAAAAATTTTGATAAAAATAAAGCTGTCCCGAATTTTGCAAGTTCACTTGGTTGAAAACTTATTGGGCCAAGCGTATACCATGATCTTGCTCCCCCTCTTTCAACACCAAAAACAAATAGACCAAGCAAAAGTATTATTGATAAAAAATAAACTATAGATGCAGAATTATCAAAAAACTTATTTCTTGTAAAAAGTATAAATATGAATACAACAAGAGACAGAAAAAAAAATATGACTTGCTTTCCAACTATAGAGCTCAAATCAAACAAACTCGCAGAAGATCCATTGAAACTGGAGGAATAGATATTAATTATACCAAATGATACCAGACCAATATATAAAGCAATTGAAACTAAATCGTACTTTAATATACTCAGTCTATTCATTTATTGTAAAATTTTGAAATTTATATGGCTTTTCATACTCAGCTAAAAGGCTACCATTTATCATTCTACTCTCTAGCCATTTTCTTTCAACATTTCCAGTTAAATATTTTTCTATAATAAGGCTGGCAATAGGAGCAGCCCATCTACTTCCCCAATATCCATTTTCAACAAAAACTGAAACAACAATTTTTGGATCCTCTGCAGGTGCAAAAGCTATAAAAGTTGAATGATCAGTTAGTTGTTTTTTTTCTCCTTCAATTAATATAAAGTTTTCTACAGTACCAGTTTTTCCGGCTACATTAATATTTTTAATTTTAGCAATTCTTGCCGTACCTCTCTCCACAACATCAACCATACCATTAATTACTACCTCGAAGTTTTCTTTATCAATAGATGTGAGATTTTTTTCCAAACTAATATTTGCCTGATTATTAATTTTTTTTACAAAATGAGGTTTATAAAAAAATCCTCGATTTGCAATAGCAGATGCAAAGTTGGCCATTTGAATAGGAGTTGTCAAAATTTCACCTTGACCAATAGAATTTGATATTGTTGTTGAGGCGCTCCATCGATTATTTCCATAAAATCTATTGTAATAGTTTGACTCTGGAATAAAACCTTTTTTTCCAATAGATAAATCATATCCAAGATAATCTCCAAGACCAAAACTCTTAATATGCTTACTCCAACTATCTAAACCTAGGCTAGGTGTATCATACTTGTCAATTATCATTTTGTAAGTTTTGGCAAAATATGTATTACATGAGTTATAAATACCTTTTCTTAAATTACTGATTGTGCCAAATTTGTTATGACAAGCCATAAAAGCGTTTCTAGCATAATAATGACCTGCATTGCATGTAAAAGTCGTGTTTTCGTCAATTACTCCCTCTTGTAGTCCAATTAACGCATTAAGTATTTTCATCGGAGACCCAGGGGAGTATTGAGCTTGCAAGGCTCTATCGAATAAGGGCTTGTTTATTGTATCTTTTAATAAGCTTTGAAAATTAACACTTCTATTTTGACCTATAAATTGATTAGACTGGTATGTTGGAGCACTAACTAATGTAAGTACCTCTCCAGAAGATGGCTCAATTGCAACAATTCCTCCTTTCTTATTTTTTAATAAACTTTCAGCATATTCTTGAAGCTTAATATCAATAGTTAAAGTAATATTATCAGCCTTTTTTGGCGGTATATCCTTTTTTGAATCATTATACGGGCCTATAATTCTATTAAATCTATCTTTCTGAAAATATCTCTTACCCTTCACTCCTCTTAATCTATCTTCATAGTAACTTTCAATACCCTGCTTACCTATCATCTCTCCTTTCTCATAATATGGATTAGAGATTATATCATTTTGATCAACCTCACCTGTATAACCGATAACATTACTAGCAAAAGGTCTTATATAATCTCTTACAGAGTTTTTTCTAAGATAAAATCCATCAAATAGCCATATTTTTTCTTGTAAATAAGCATTTTTTTCTTTTGAAATCTGAGATTGGATGACAGAAGGTAGTTTTGTTGAATATTTTATTGAGGATGATATTCGTTCAGATAATTCATTTTTTTCAATACCAATTAAATTTGACAATTGAACTGTATCAAATTCAACTGTATTTTCAGGTATAACAATCAACTCATACATTGGTTGATTCGCTACTAATAATTCACCGTTTCTATCAAAAATTAAACCCCTTTCTGGATATACTGAAATTTCTTGTATTGCAAAATCTCTATCAAACGAATCTCCAGAAAGCTGAAGAGAAGCAAGCTGAATAACAAAAACTACAGAGCTAAATACAGTAATCCAAATTAAGAGATTCTTTCTTATCATTTTTATTTATCGAAAATTAACTTAGAGATAATCCAAATAATTATAAAGTTAATAATTGAATTAATAAGAGTATATAAAAATATAGTTAATGTAAATTCGAATTTAAAAAAGATTAAAGAAAAATAAATTAATGAATGAAGAAATATGATAAGAAAGAAATATGTTACTCTGTTTGTTAGTTGAGTACCCCTTATCATCGCTAATGGTAATGTAGAGTTTACTCCAAATGAGTATTTCTCTATTCTTTCTCTCAAATAACATACTGTAATTGAAGCCAGGGTATGAGCACCATAGGTTTGCAATGATAAATCAATTATTAGTCCGACTAAAAATCCAAATAGTATTAAGTATGTTTTATTATAAGTTGTTTTATAAAGTATGAATAAAGAAACATATATAAAGGTATCTACAGTTCCAAATAGATTCATATGATTAAAAATCAATAGTTGAGATAATACAATTACTAATGAAAGAATTATTTCTTTGGCTAATTCTCTATTCATTTAACAGGGATTTAATTTCATCATTATCAGTTCTCTGTAATATGTAAATATTAGAAAGTGAGGAAAAGTCACTGAATATTGACACATCTATAGAATAATATCCCTCAAGTGACGTGTTATTGTAATTTTCTATTCTTCCAATCGGTATTCCTTTAGGAAAATAAAATGACATACCCCCGGTTATAATTGTATCTCCAAGTTTAATTGAACTACTTAGAGGAATATCATTAAGTTGAACAATTCTAGGATCTAAACCATTCCAACTTATTGATCCTATAGTAGAGGTGTTCTTCAAAACAGCATTTATTTTTAGATCTGTATTAAGTAATGAAACAATTGAGGAATAATTATCTGTTATATTTTTTATAATTCCAACAACCCCTTTTGAAGATATAACTCCCATTTCTTTAGTTATTCCATTAAGTTCTCCTTTATTGATTACTATAATATTTTTATTCTTGTTAATTGAGTTCAATATTACCTTTGCACTTATGGTTTTGTCAATTTTATTTTCTGAAACATCTCTTGTATCAGACTTATCAATAAATTGAGATTCATATTTTTTTAATTCTAGGTTTTCTTCAATTAACTTATTATTCTCTTGTCTAAGATTAAAATAAGAATTTATGTATGAGTAAATACTAGAAGTTGAACCTGAAATAAATGTTCCAGCTTTTCCAAAGCCAGAGTAATGAACTGAACTATTATTGTATAAATAGTTGAAAGTAACAAATGAAAGGAAAAGATATATAATTAAGTTCCTATTTTTAACTATGGAATTAATTATTGACTGCATTAAAAAATTACTTAATTAGAACAGACTTAAATTTTTCTATATTCTTCAGGGCAATTCCTGTTCCTCTAACTACTGCTTGAAGTGGATCTTCAGCAATATAAACAGGTAGATCAGTTTTCTTTGACAATCTTTCATCTAAGCCTCTTAGAAGTGCTCCTCCTCCGGCTAAGTATATTCCTGTGTTATAAATATCTGCTGCAAGTTCTGGGGGTGTTTGAGATAAAGTCTCCATGATTGAGTCCTCAATTCTAATTATAGATTTGTCAATTGCCTTTGCAACTTCTATGTATGAGATTACCTTCTCCTTAGGTTTACCAGACAAAAGATCTCTTCCCTGAACATGCATGTCTTCAGGAGGATCATCTAAACTTTCAGTTACAGACCCTACTTCAATTTTAATCTTTTCTGCTGTTCTATCACCGATATATAAATTATGTTTAGTCCTCATGTAGTATACTATATCATTGGTAAGCATATCACCAGCTACTTTCAATGACTTTTCACACACAATACCTGCTAACGCGATAACAGCAATCTCAGTTGTACCACCTCCGATATCTACAACCATATTACCTTTTGGTTTTACAATGTCTATTCCAATACCTATGGCAGCGGCCATTGGTTCATGAATTAGATATACTTCCTTTCCATTTACTCTTTCAGCAGATTCTTTTACAGCTCTCATTTCAACTTCTGTAATTCCTGAAGGAATACAAATTACCATTGTCAAAGAAGGAGAAAACCATCTTTTTTTTAGAGTAGGAATACTTCTGATTAATTCACTAATCATTTTTTCTGATGCTTCGAAATCAGCAATGACTCCATCTTTGAGTGGTCTGATTGTTTTGATATTTTCATGAGTTTTACCTTGCATGAATTTTGCTTCTTCACCAATAGCTATTATTTTTTTTGTAGATCTATCCATTGCAACAATAGAAGGACTATTAATTACAACTTTATCATTATGAATAATTAAAGTGTTTGCAGTCCCAAGATCAATAGCTATTTCTTCTGTGAAAAATCCCATAATAGTTTGCAAAGTTAGTTAAATAATAACAATTAATGTCTAAAATGTCTTATTCCTGAAAAAACCATAGACATCCCGTTTTTATTACAAAAATCAATAGAGTCCTGGTCTTTAATGGACCCTCCTGGTTGAACAATCGAGTTTATATTATTTGCATGTGATATTTCAACACAATCTGAAAATGGAAAGAAGGCATCACTTGCTAAACAAGATTCATTTAAATCAAAACCAAATTTTTTAGATTTTTCAATTGCTTGATTTAATGCATCTATCCTTGATACTTGTCCCATACCAGATCCAATTAATTGTTTGTTTTTTACAATTGCTATACAATTGGACTTCGTATGTTTTACAATAATTGATGCTAATACAAGATCATCAGATTTTGTAGAGTTTGGAGATATATTTGTAACAACTTTAAAATCTTCAAATTTTTCAATTTTATCATCTATATCTTGCTCAAGAATTCCATTAAGACATGATCGAGTTTGGAGTTTATTTATTGGAAAAGATTTTAATTTTATAATTATTCTATTCTTTTTAGATTTCAATAAATCCAATGCACTATCACTATAATTTGGTGCAATTAAAACTTCGAAGAATAGTTTATTAATTTCCTCAGCAACTTTTATATCAATAGCTTGATTAGAAGTTAATATTCCACCAAAAGCAGATACATTATCACATGATAGTGCATCTAAATAGGCATCTAATAAATTATCCCTAATAGCAACACCACATGGGTTGTTATGCTTATGTATTAGAAAAACTGATTTTTTGGTTTCCAAGTCTTTAAGAAGTCCTATTGCTGAATCTATATCTAAAAGATTATTGTATGAAATATCTTTACCATGAATTTGTTCAAATATTTTATCAATTTGCCCAATAAATCTACCATTTTGATGAGGGTTTTCTCCATACCTTAACTCTTTTACAGCACCCTTATCAGAATTTGTATTAATATTCTTTTTATTTAAATAAGATGAAATCTTGTAGTCATAATCTGAGCTTTTTTGAAATGCTTCAAATGCAAGTCTCTGTCTATATTCTATATCCGTAATACAATCATTCTTTAAAATATTAATTAATTCATCGTATTGTTTTTTAGATGATATACAAGTGACATTTTCATAATTTTTTGCTGCAGCTCTAATAAGAGAAATCCCTCCTATATCAATCTTTTCAATTATATCCTCATGGTTATTTGAATTCTTGACAGTCTCTTCAAAAGGATATAAATCAACTACAACAAGATCTATATCAGGAATTTCATATTTTTTTGATTCATCAATGTCAGACTTTGAATTAGTTTTTAATATTCCACCAAATATTTTTGGATGAAGAGTTTTTACTCTTCCATTTAAAATAGATGGGTATGTTGTCAAGTTCTCTACTTTTTCAAGCTTAATACCTAGACTATTTATATATTCATAGGTTCCTCCAGTAGAATATATTTTAACATTATTGTCTGTAAGAATTTGACACAAATGCTCAATTTTATCTTTGTTAAAAACAGAAATTAGTGCTGAAGAAATCTTTTTCATATGAAGAAAACAAAAGTACAAAAAAAACCTGCTGAAAAGCAGGTTTTTATATTTGTGGTTAATCTATTACATCATGCCTGGCATACCTCCTCCACCCATTGGTGGCATTGGCGCAGGGTTGTCTTCTTTGATGTCAACTAATGCACATTCTGTAGTTAATATCATTCCAGCTACAGATGCTGCATTTTCAAGAGCAACTCTTGTCACTTTTTTAGGATCGATTATACCTTCTTTTAACATATCAACATATTTACCCTCTTTTGCATTGTATCCAAAGTTTTTATCTCCATCAAGAACTTTTGATACAACTACTGATCCTTCTCCTCCTGAATTTTCAACAATAGTTCTAAGAGGAGTTTCGATTGCTTTGTTTACAATCTGAATACCTGTTGCTTCGTCAGCATTTGATGATTTTAACTTTTCTAATTCATTTTTTGAATTTAGAAGAGCAACACCACCACCTGCTACAATTCCCTCCTCGATAGCAGCTCTAGTAGCATGAAGTGCATCATCAACTCTATCTTTTTTCTCTTTCATCTCAACCTCTGATGGAGCACCAACATATAGAACTGCAACACCACCAGCAAGTTTTGCTAGCCTTTCTTGAAGCTTTTCTTTATCATAATCTGAAGTCGTAGTTTCAATTTGAGCTTTAATTTGGCTCACTCGAGATTTTATATCTTTTTTGTTTCCGGATCCATTAACTATGGTTGTGTTATCCTTGTCAATTGTTACCTTTTCCGCAGTTCCAAGCATATCTATGGTTGTGTTTTCAAGAGTAAAGCCTCTCTCTTCAGATATAACAGTACCACCAGTTAAAATAGCAATATCTTCAAGCATTGCCTTCCTCCTGTCTCCAAACCCAGGTGCTTTAACAGCTGCGATTTTCAAGGAACCTCTTAATTTATTTACTACCAAAGTGGCTAACGCTTCTCCATCGATATCCTCTGCAATTATTAAAAGAGGTTTACCTGATTGGGCAACTGGCTCAAGAATAGGAAGTAAATCTTTCATGACTGATATTTTCTTATCAGTTATAAGAATTTGAGGAGTATCCAAATCTGCCTCCATTTTCTCTGAATCAGTAACAAAATATGGGGAAATATACCCTCTATCAAATTGCATACCTTCAACTACGTCAACATACGTGTCAGTTCCTTTAGCTTCTTCTACTGTAATTACTCCTTCTTTACCAACTTTTTCAAATGCTTCAGTAATTAATTTACCAATAGTTTCGTCATTGTTAGCTGAGATACTCGCAACTTGAAGAATTTTTTCTGATGCACTTCCAATTTCAACTGATTGTTTCTCTAGAGCATTAACAACAGAAAAAACAGCTTTATCAATACCCCTTTTTAAATCCATTGGATTTGCTCCAGCTGCAACATTTTTAAGCCCTTCTGTAACAATGGACTGCGCAAGTATTGTAGCAGTAGTAGTACCATCCCCAGCTAAGTCATTTGTTTTAGATGCTACTTCTTTTACCATCTGTGCGCCCATGTTTTCCAAATTATCTTTAAGTTCAATCTCTTTAGCAACAGTAACTCCATCTTTAGTTACTTGAGGAGCACCAAAAGATTTTCCTATAATTACATTTCTTCCTTTTGGACCTAATGTTACTTTAACAGCATTAGCAAGAGCATCTACTCCTCGCTTTATACCATCACGCGCTTCTATATCAAATTCAATTTTTTTTGCCATTTTTATTTATGTTTAGTTATACAATTGCAAGAATATCACTTTCTTTCATTATTAAATAATCAACACCATCGTGTTGAAGCTCAGTTCCAGCATATTTTCCATAAAGAACAATATCTCCAGCTTTTAAAGTTACTGGGTTGTCTTTTGTTCCAGGTCCAGCTGCAACAATTTTTCCTCTCTGAGGCTTCTCTTTTGCAGTATCTGGAATAATGATCCCAGATGAAGTAGTTGTTTCGGCTTCAGAAGGTTGAACTAAAACTCTATCTGCAAGTGGTTTAATATTAATTTTGCTCATGTTTTTTTATTTTTAAAATTTCACAAACTATGCCATATCATTTAAAATGCATGAAAAAGTATTTTTCATGACATCATGACATTAATCATCTATAGTTTCAGTGGGAATCTCAGGAATACTTTGTTCTGGAATTTCTGGAATGGTTTGCTCAGGAATTGATTCATTAATTAGAATTGAATCAGAGTTATCTGAATCATTCATTAATGTTACGTTTGAAATAAGAATCAAAACAAGAATAATTATAGCAAGAGCCCATGTGCTTTTATCAAGAAAATCTGTGGTGCTTTTTACACCACCAATTTGTTGTTGCCCTCCACCAAAAGTCGAAGATAGACCTCCTCCTTTAGGGTTTTGAACCATAATCACAAGTATTAATAAAACACAAACAAATAAGATCAGCGATACTAATATCCAAAAGGTTCCCATGATTAATTATTATTTTTTTTTAAGTTTTTTATCCTTTCAATTTGGTCTGCAAAGAAACTACTTTTTTTTGGATATTTCAAGCTTAATATATTATAAGCTTTCATCGCTTTATTATATTTTTTTTGATCAATATAAATTTTTGCGAGCGTCTCAGTTATTAAATCATCTTTAATCTTAGATTCAGGAATAATTTCAATATCAGACTTATATTCCCTGTCAATATTAATTTTTGGAGAATTCTTTATGAATTTATCAATTAAATCAATCTTGTAATCTAAATTTGATTCACTTTCATTTATTACATCAAACCAATCTAAAAAGGAATATTTTTCAATTTTATCAACCTCCTTATTAATTTTATTTTCTTCCTTTTCATATATCCAGTTCCTTAGTATAGACCTATTGTGTGTTAAGATAGCAGTCTTTGGAAGTAACTCATTGAAAGACTCTTTTTTCTGAACTTTAAGTGTTTTTAAATAATAAGCTGATGCTAATTGAAAAAAAGGATAAGTATTAAGTATTCCTTTTAAAATAGTGGATGTTGAAGAATCTGATGGATCAAATCCATTTAAAATTTTTGAGAATGAATCACCTGTTTTATTTACCATTTTGCTAATGTTTCATTAAAGATATCTTGAGTAATTCTCTCAAAAATTTCTTGAAGTGCAGTATCTTTTATATCGTATACTTGAAGATTGCCTGGAAAATCATAATAAAACGAGAATCTTTTTTCTATGTTGTCCTCTTCATTTAAAACATTTTCATAACTAACCATTACAGCCATTGTTAATCTGTTTTGAGCTGCTCTAATCTCAGCAGTGGCTGCCATAGGTGTAACACTAAACTCAACAATTTCTCCACTGTATATTATATCACCTCCTTCATTAACAAGGTTTAGACTAGTTTGATTGACAATCAAGTCTTGTAATGCAATAGTAAAGTCTCTGTCAAGACCAGGTTCGACAGTAGACCCAGGTTTTCCACCAGCAGTATTTTCAAAATAATCAACCTGAAAAGTTTCAACTCCTACTGGAATCGATGAACCAGTAAAGCTGTAGATTCCACATGAGAAACTTATTAATGAAAAGCTAAAAAGTAAAAAATCTCTTTTAAAATTCTGAAACATCTCCAAGATTATGTTGTTTAATTTTTCTGTATAATGTTCTTTCTGATATACCTAGCTCTTTAGCAGCATTTTTTCTTCTTCCATTAGTCCTAATTAAAGCTTGTTTAATCATTTCTAGTTCCTTGTCCTGAAGAGAAAGAGTTTCTTCTTCTTCAATAGTCTCAACATATTCATACTTATCCTGAACTTTGCTTTCAAGGTCAACATTCAAATCAACTGCTGAATTTTCTATTTCTTGACTATCGTATGATTCATTATCACCATAAATTTTATTAATCAAGCCTTGATTCTTTTCTTTTACATCACTTTTATCATCGCCTTGCATTATTTCAAGAGTTAATTTTTTTAAATCATTTAAGTCATTCTTCATATCAAACAAAACCTTGTAAAGTATTTCACGCTCTGATGAAAAAGAGGATGAATCTTCTTTAACATCATCAAGAGTTGCCGGAAGTTTTGAAACTTTATTTGGAAGATAATTATTTAAAGTATCACTTTTAAGATTTCTTTCTTTTTCTAATATTGACATTTGTTCAGCAACATTTCTTAATTGTCTAATATTACCTTTCCAATCTTGTTGACAAAGCAAATCTTGAGCGGATTCATCAAGTCTTAAGGTTGGCATATTGTATTTTTGGGCAAAATCAGATGCAAATTTTCTGAATAAGATAGGGATATCATCTTTTCTATCTCTCAATGGCGGTATATTAATAATTATAGTACTAAGTCTGTAAAAAAGATCTTCTCTAAATTTTCCTTTTTTTATTGCCTCATCCATATTAACATTGGTTGCGGCCACTATTCTTACATTAGTTTTTTGAACTTTTGAAGATCCAACTTTAATATATTCTCCACTTTCAAGAATTCTTAAAAGTCTGACTTGAGTTGAAAGTGGAAGTTCACCAACTTCATCTAGAAATATTGTTCCTCCATCTGCTACTTCAAAATAACCACTCCTGTTTGCTGTAGCTCCTGTAAATGCTCCTTTTTCATGCCCAAATAATTCAGAATCAATTGTCCCCTCAGGAATTGCTCCACAGTTAACTGCAATATATTTTGCATGTTTTCTATGAGAATACTGATGAATAATTTTAGGAATATTCTCTTTACCAACTCCACTCTCACCTGTAACAAGGACAGATATATCGGAGTTAGCAACTTGAATTGATTTTTCAATTGCTCTATTAAGTCTAGGGTTATCTCCAATTATACCAAACCTTTGTTTTACTGTTAAAACTGATTCCATTATACTTTAGTTTTTAATTGATTAATATTTCCAATTAGAGTTGCAGTTGTGCAATCACTAATATCAACATTTACAGTATCACCCAATTTAAAATTGTATTTAGGAAAAACAACAACATTATTTTCAGTTGTTCTTCCACTCCAAAAATCATTTGATTTTTTTGATTCTTTATCTATTAGTACTTCGCAATTTTTATTTATAAAACTTTTATTTCTTTCTAGGCTATGTTTTTGTTGAAGAGTAATTATTTCCTCTAACCTTCTTTGTTTAATTTCTGGAGAGATATCATCTTTAAAGTGTCTAGCCGCATAAGTTCCTGGTCTTTCAGAATACGCAAACATATATCCAAAATCATACTTTACTTCTTCCATAAGAGATAAAGTATCTTGATGATCTCGTTCAGTTTCGGATGGAAAACCAGTAATCATATCATGGGAAATACCACAATTAGGTATTATTTCTCTTATTTTCTTTACAAGTTCAAGATATTCCTCTCTAGTATGAAGTCGATTCATCTTTTTCAAAATTCTGTCACTTCCAGACTGAATTGGAAGGTGAATATAGTTACAGATATTATTATATTTTGACATTGTTTCAATTACATCAATTGTCATATCCTGAGGATTAGAAGTTGAAAATCTTATTCTGATTTCAGGATAACTTGAAGCAACTAAGTCAAGTAAGCTTGAAAATTTTATAGAATTTTTCTTTTGCTCTTCTGTGGCCTTTTTAAAGTCTTTTTTAGGACCTCCACCATACCATAAATAACTATCAACATTTTGTCCAAGTAAAGTTATTTCTTTATAACCTTTTTGATTTAACTCATCTATCTCTCTTAATATGCTGTCAGGATTTCTACTTCTCTCTCTACCTCTTGTAAATGGTACAACACAAAATGTGCACATGTTGTCACATCCTCTTGTAATTGATACGAATGCATTAATACCGTTGTTATGAATTCTTACTGGTGAAATATCTCCATAGGTTTCAGACTTTGATAATATAACATTAACTGCTTTTTGGTTATGTTCAACCTCATCTAATAGGTTTGGAAGGTCTTTGTATGAATCTGGTCCTACAACTAAGTCAACCATCTTTTCTTCTTCAAGAAGCTTATCCTTTAACCTTTCAGCCATACAACCTAAAAGCCCTATTTTTAGATTACTATTATCCTTTTTGTAAGAGTTATATGTTTTAAGTTTATTTCGAACTGTTTGTTCAGCCTTATCTCTAATTGAACAGGTATTTAATAAAACTAGATTTGCGCTCTTTGAATCATCAGTTAATTCATAGCCATCTTTTTTTAATATGGATGCAACAACTTCACTGTCAGCAAAATTCATCTGACACCCATATGTTTCAATAAATAAAGACTTCTTTTTGATAAAAATTAATTTTTAGTAAAATTACTCAATTAATTTAAATTATGCCAATTTGTCAGTATTTATGAATTATAATTTTTGATTTTATCATAACCTCCAGGTATGTTTGAAAAGTTTGATATTCCGTTAGCAAGAAGAATTGATGCTGCTATCATACTTCTGTACCCCCCTTTGCAGTGAACATAAAATGTTTTTTCAAAAGAAACTTTATCAATAGATTTACTTAGATCAATCAGAGGAATATTAATGGAGTTTAGTAATGATTCACTTTTGTGTTCATTTTTTGATCTTACATCAAGGATATCTTTATTATTGTCTATAGTTGAGAATTTTGATGCAGATTCATTTAATACTTTATTAATAATACCACCATTTTTAATCCAGCTATTAATTCCACCTTCTAGAAATCCAATAACATTGTCAAAACCAACTCTTGATAGTCTAATAATAGCTTCTTTTTCTCTGCCTTCAGGTGCAATTAAAATTAACTTTTTGGAGACATCTTCTAATATTTCTCCAACCCATGGAGCAAATCTTCCATCTAATCCAATAAAAATTGAACCTGGTATGTGAGATGATGAAAAATCCTCAACACTTCTTACATCAAGTATTGTTACCTTTTCCTTGAGAACATTATTAACTTCCTTAGCAGTTAAACTATTAAAACTCCTGTTAATTATTTCATCAGATTCATCATAACCTTCTTTGTTTAACGTTACATTATCAGGAAAATATTTCGGAGGATCTAATAATCCATCTAAAACTTCTCTGATAAATTCATCTTTTGTCATATTCTCTCTAAGCGCATAGTTAGTCCTTTTTTGATCACCTAATTTTCCAATAGTCTCTGAGCTTAGATCTTTTCCACATGAACTTCCTTCACCATGTCCTGGATAAATAATAACATTATCACTTAGAGTCATTATCTTATTTCTAAGGCTATCGAATAGCATTGAGGCTAAATCTCTATTGTTCATACTAGAATTTTGAGATAAGTCTGGTCTACCAACATCACCTATGAAGAGAGTATCTCCAGTAAAAATAGCATGATCTTTTCCAGATGAATCTTTCAGTAAATAAGTGGTACTTTCAATGGTATGTCCTGGAGTATGAATTGCAACTATAGTTACATCACCAATTTTAAACTCTTGATAATCTTTTGCAACTATATTTTTAAAACTAGTTTCTGCTTTAGGCCCATAAACTATTTCTGCTCCTGATTTTTTTGCAAGATTCAAATGACCACTAATAAAATCTGCATGAATGTGTGTTTCAAAAATGTATTTGATTTTTGAATTACTTGTTTTAGCTTTAGATATATATAGATCAACCTCTCTTAATGGGTCAATAATAGCTACCTCATTATTACTCTCAATGTAGTACGAACCCTGTGATAAACACTTTGTATATATCTGCTCAACTTTCATCTGATCACAAAATTACTTTCTTTAAAACTAACTAGCAATTATGTTAAACAAATTTTAAAATTTTTATTTTTTTTTGATTCAAAAGAATAAATCTAATTACATTTAGGCCCAAAAAATAAATTATGCCAAAAAATTTAGTCATTGTTGAGTCTGCTACTAAAGCAAAGACTATTGAAAAAATTTTGGGACAAGACTTTAAAGTTGTGTCTTGTGTTGGGCATATTTCAGATCTTCCAGTTAAAGAATTAGGAGTTGATGTTGAAAATGATTTTAAACCAAAATATATAATTCCTACAGAAAAGAAACCTGTTATAAAAGACCTAAAGAAGTATGTTAGTGAGTCTGATAAAGTTTGGTTGGCTAGTGATGAAGATAGAGAAGGAGAGGCAATTGCTTGGCACTTATTTGAAAATTTAAACTTGACTAATAAAGACTATGATCGAATAGTATTTCATGAAATAACTAAAAACGCAATTTTAGCTGCATTAGATAGTCCTAGAGAGATAAACTATAATCTTGTAAATGCTCAACAGGCCAGAAGAGTATTAGACAGATTAGTAGGTTATGAATTATCTCCAGTATTGTGGAGAAAAGTTAAGACAGGCCTTTCTGCTGGTAGAGTTCAATCCGTTTCCGTAAGGCTTATTGTTGAAAAGGAAAGAGAGATTAAAAACTTTTTAACAAATAGCACTTACAAGTCAGTAGGAACTTTTAAAAATTCTAGTGGAGTCAACCTTAAGGCTGAGCTAAACAATAAATTTGATTCTGCAGAAGAAGTTAAGGCATTTCTTCAAAAAAATATCAATAGTACATATACTGTGTCTAATGTAGAAAAAAAACCAGCTAAGAAATCTCCTACACCGCCTTTTACTACATCAACGCTTCAGCAAGAGGCTTCAAGGAAATTAGGCTTTGGTGTTACTAGGACAATGTCAACTGCTCAAAAACTCTATGAAGCAGGTTTAATAACATATATGAGAACAGATAGTGTAACTATATCAGAAGAAGCTAAATCATCGATTTTAGATAAAATTGAGAGTAAGTATGGAGATAGTTATGTAAATCTTAGAAATTATAAAAACAAAAATAAATCAGCTCAAGAGGCTCATGAAGCTGTAAGACCAACAGATATTTCTGTTGAAGATATTTCCTCCGATTATGATCAGCAAAGATTGTATCAACTTATATGGAAAAGGACAATTTCCTCACAAATGTCAGATGCACAAATTGAGAGAACAGTTGTAAATATCAACTCTAACTCTTTTGATGAAATATTTATTGCAAGAGGTGAAGTAATTAAATTTGATGGTTTTCTTAGAGTTTATAATGAAGGAACTGATGATGAGACACAGGAAGAAAAAGGCACTTTACCACAATTAAATGTTAATGAAAATCTTGATTTAATTAATATTATATCAAGAGAATCATTCTCTAGATCCCCCTCAAGGTATACTGAAGCATCTTTAGTGAAAAAATTGGAGGAACTTGGTATTGGTAGACCTGCAACTTATGCTACTACAATATCAACAATACAAAACAGAGGTTATGTATCAAAAGGTGATAATGAAGGCCAAGAAAGGACATACAAATCCATAGAACTAAGAAATGGAGATATTATTGAGAGTACTTCAACTGAAAAGACTGGTTCTAACAAAGGTAAGCTTGTACCTACTGATATTGGGATAATTGTAAATGACTTTTTGGTTGATAATTTCAACAATATCCTTGATTACGGATTTACAGCAGAGGTTGAAAAAAGTTTTGATAAGATAGCTGAGGGAAATCAAAATTGGACTGATATAATCAAACAATTTTACACAGATTTTCATACGAATGTAAATATTGTAAAAGATACAGCTGAAAGACAATCTGGTGAAAAAATTTTAGGAGATGATCCAGTCTCAGGAAGAGTTGTTAAGGTAAGGCTTGGAAAGTTTGGTCCAATTGCTCAAATAGGAACAGTTGATGATGAGGATAAACCAGTTTTTGCCAGCCTAACTACAGAACAGCAGTTAGACACAATAACTTTAGACGAAGCACTAGAACTATTCAAGTTTCCTAAGGAAATTGGAACTTATAAGGGAGAAATTGTAACTGTCAATAATGGTAGATATGGACCATATTTAAAATATTCATCAAAATCTATTTCAATACCAAAGGAAATTGATCCACATTCAATTGATCTAGATTCTGCAATTCCTCTGATTGAAGAAAAGTTAAAAGCAGATGAACCTATTCACATTTATAACAACTTACCAGTAACAAAAGGAAAGGGTAGGTTTGGACCATTTATTAAGTGGAATGAAATGTTTATTAACGTAAATAAGACTTATGACTTTGATAATCTTACAACAGATAATATTGAAGAACTAATTGAGATAAAATTAAAAAAGGAAAAAGAAAAATTAATAGCTGAGTGGGTTGATGAAGGCATAAAGCTTGAAAAAGGTAGATGGGGTAGGTCAGTTATCTCAATGGGTAAGAAGAAAATAGAAATTCCAAAAGAAATTGACCCTAAAACTATTACATTAGATATTGCTAAAGAATATCTAAATCCAAAAAAGAAAAAATGAGCCTTGAGCTATTAAAACCTGTTTCAGAAAATTTACTCGACGAATTAGATGAAAATCACTTACAAGGATCACTTTTTAATAAAATAAAATTTCATAGAGACCAATCAGGTATTCCTGATATTGTTTCATCAAATCTTTGCATAATTGGAATTAGTGAAACTAGAAACTCTTATTTTGAATCTGATATACAAGATTTAAGCATTCTTAGAAAGGAGCTTTACAAGCTAAAAGAGGGTAAATGGAAGATATCCATATCTGATTTAGGTGATCTTCCCAATGGAAATACTGTTGAGGATACTTATCATGCCCTATATGATATATGTAAGGAATTACATTCAAAAAAAATTACTTTAGTAATAATTGGAGGAAGCAATGATATTATTTATCCAGTCTTTAAATCTTTTGACTCTTACTCTGATAAAGTAAATATTGTATCAATTGATAATCAATTTGACTTATATCAAGATTCAGATATAATTTCAGGTAGAACATACATGAATAAAATTATACTGGATGATTCTAACAAATTAAATGATTTTACAAATATAGGGTACCAAAGACATCTATGCTCATATAAAGAGATAGAGCTAATGGATAAATTATTTTTTGAAAAAATTTCATTGGGCGAAATTTCAGAAAACAATATGAGAGCTGAACCAATTATTCGAGATGCTGATATAGTCGGTTTTGACATGAAATCATTATCATTCTCGGGAAACTCTAATCCTAATGGAATAGATACAAGACTTGCTTGTATATTAAGTAAATATGCAGGTCAAAGTAATAAGACATCCTTTTTTGGATTGTTTGACTTAAATAAAAATCAGGTTTCAAATAAATTATATTCTGAAATCATTTGGTATTTTATTGACAGTCTAAATAATAGAATAAATGAATCAAACTTTGACGATTCTCAACTGTTTTTTAAATATATAGTTCAAACTTCAGGCAGGGATATTATTTTTTATAAAAGTAAAGTTTCAGAGAGATGGTGGATGACAGTAACCTCAGCCAGTAATGATAAAATTAAATTTTTACCTTGTCTTGAAAGTGATTATCAAGATGCCTTAAATGACAACCTTCCTGTAAGGTGGTTAAAAGCATCAAAAAGAATTTAAATTTCTTGTAAATACCTCTCTGCATCAAGTGCTGCCATACAACCAGTACCAGCAGCTGTAATTGCTTGTCTATAATCTTTATCTTGTACGTCACCTGCAGCAAAAACTCCAGGTATGTTTGTTTTTGTTGAAGTCTTGTCTGTTAATATGTAACCACTATCATCCATATCAACAATACCTTTAAAAATATCTGTATTTGGAGTGTGGCCAATGGCAATGAATAAACCGGTAATATTAACTTGAGAAAACTCATTGGTGATATTATTTTTAATTTTTATTCCTTCAACAACATTGTCCCCCAATACTTCATCTATTTCAGAATTAAAAAGCACATTAATATTTTTAAAATTGCTTAATCGATGTTGCATTGCCTTTGAAGCTCTAAAGTGATCCTTTCTTACTAACATCGTAACATTATTACAAATTTTTGCTAAATATGTTGCTTCCTCAATAGCACTATCTCCTCCACCTACTACAGCAACATCTTGATCCTTATAAAAGAAGCCATCACAAACTGCACAAGCTGAAACTCCACCTCCAATGAGTTTTTGCTCACTTGGGAGACCAAGATATTTAGCTGAAGCACCTGTACATATTATTATTGCTTTAGATTGAATTTCATCTCCATTTTGAGTGTATATCTTATGTACACCGCCTTTTTCTTTAGAAAATTCTACTCTTGAAATAAAATCAACTTCAACTTTTGTTCCAAATCTTTCTGCTTGTTCTTTTAATTCATTCATCATGGTTGGTCCATCAACACCCTGAGGGTATCCAGGAAAATTATCTACTTCAGTTGTAGTAGTTAATTGACCACCTGGTTCTAACCCAGTATATATTATTGGTTTTAGATCAGCTCTAGCTGCATAAATTGCCGCTGTATATCCAGCAGGCCCACTTCCTATAATGATTGTATTCATATTAAGATAATTGAGATATTAAGTTGAATTTGTAAAATTAAAAAAACATGAGAATAAATTAATGAAAACATTATTAACTTTGTAATTTCATAAGAGAAAGAAAAATGGGCAAAAAAAACCTCAAGTATCAATCTCCAGGAATCAACGAGGAGACTAGATTTGAAAAACTTCACACTGTTAATTTTGAAAGTTCACAAGAAGCTTCTAGTCTTATTGCAAGAGAAATTTGTGATTTAGTTAAATCTAAACAAGAAAAAAATATAAGTTGTGTAATAGGTTTTGCTACTGGTTCCTCACCCTCAATAGTTTATCAAGAAATAATAAAGATTCATAAAAATGAATCATTGAGCTTTAAAAATGTAATTGCTTTTAATCTTGATGAATATTATGGTATTAAAAAAGATGATATCAACAGTTATCATCATTTCATGAATGAAAATCTATTTGACCATATTGATATTCCTAAAGAAAATATTAATATACCTTCGGGAGAAATAGGTGAGAAAGAAATAAAAAAATTCTGTTCTTCATATGAGAAAGAAATTGAAAAATGTGGAGGAATTGACATACAGTTACTAGGCATTGGAAGAACTGGTCACATAGGCTTTAATGAACCTGGTTCTCATTTCAACTCAAAGACAAGACTTATAACCCTTGATCATACAACTAGGTTTGATGCAAGTAAAAGTTTTAATGGTATTGAAAATGTCCCAACTAAGGCAATAACCATGGGAGTTAGAACAATTTTTAATGCAAAGAGAATTATTGTAATGGCATGGGGTTTGCACAAAAGTTTAATTGTTAAAAGATCAGTAGAGAATAATGTTACCTCATTAATACCAACTACTTACCTTCAGAATCATAAAAACACAACTCTTGTTCTTGATAATGAGTCAGCAAGTGAATTAACAAGATTTAAAACACCTTGGCTAGTTAGTTCAATTGATTGGATTGATTCAATGAAGAGAAGAGCAATAGTTTGGCTTTGTGAAACAACAGGAAAATCTATACTGAAACTAACAGATGAAGATTACAACAAAAATGGATTATCTGATCTACTTGCTCTTGAGGGATCTTCATATGATTTAAACATTAATATGTTTAACCACTTTCAAAATACAATTACAGGTTGGCCTGGAGGAAAACCAGGTGCTGATGATTCAACTAGACCTGAGAGAAAATCTCCTAACTCTAAAAGAGTAATTATTTTTAGCCCTCATCCTGATGATGATGTAGTGTCAATGGGAGGTACATTTGATAGACTTGTATCTCAAGGTCACGAAGTGCATATAGCATATCAAGTAAAAGGGAATATTGCTGTCTCAGACCATGATGCACTCAAATTCATAGAGGTTTCCAAGGATATGTTTAAGAATGACTCTAAAGTACCTGTCAGTGAATTAATAAAGGAATTAAAGAATAACAAGCCAGATAAAATCGATTCACAAGCTGTAAGAGATTTAAAAGGATTTATAAGAAAAAGAGAAGCTATCGCTGCTACAAGATATATTGGAATTCCAGATTCAAATACTCATTTTATGAATCTACCTTTCTATGACACAGGAAGAATTAAGAAGAACCCTCCCACAAAAAAAGATGTACTAATTACAGCTTCATTAATTAAAAAAATTAAACCTCATCAGATTTTTGCTGCTGGAGATCTAGAAGATCCTCATGGAACTCACAAAGTGTGTTTAGATGTAATTCTGGATGCCTTAGATACATTAAAGGGTGAAAAATTTATAAAGGATTGTTGGTTGTGGTTATACAGAGGAGCTTGGTTGGATTGGGATGTGCATGATATTGATATGGCTGTTCCAATGAGTCCAGCTCAAGTACTAAGAAAAAGAAAGGCAATTTTCTTCCATCAAACTCAAAAAGATGGTGTAATGTTCCAAGGTCAAGACCTTAGAGAATTTTGGGTAAGAGCCGAAGAAAGAAATAGTGAAACTGCCGAAAAATACAAAAAGATGGGCCTCGCGGATTATGCTGCTATAGAATCTTTCAAAAGACATTATTATTAAATTTCAATTATGAACAAATTAAAGAAAACCATATTCTTCCTTCTAATAGTAGGAACTTTACATAATACTTATTCACAAAATTTTTCAAAGAGAAAAATAAATAATCTTAAGACTCAGGTATCCCAGATGGTTGAGGACGATAAAAAGTCGACTCAGGTAATGGTAGACAAAGTGTTTAGCTTTGCTGAACTCGGTTTTCAAGAGTTTGAGACATCAAAATATTTAACTTCAATACTTGAGGAAAACGGATTTGAAATTGAATATGCTATCTCAGATATTCCAACGGCATGGCTTGCTTCTTGGTCAAATGGTGAAGGTGGTCCTACTATAGCCTTAGGTAGTGATATTGATGGAATTCCAGTAGCTTCTCAATACCCAGGTGTTGCATATCATAAACCAATGGTAGAAGGAGCGCCAGGACATGGAGAAGGACATAATTCAGGTCTTCCTGTTGTAATCACCGCGGCACTATCTGTTAAAAAAATTATGCAAGAAAATAACATAGCTGGGAAGTTAGTTTTATGGCCAGGTGTTGCAGAAGAACAAATTGGAACTAAAGCTTGGTATGTAAGAGATGGTTATTTTGATGATGTTGACATGTGTATTTTTACCCATGTAAGTAGTAACTTATCTGTTTCATGGGGTAAGGCAACAGGAACTGGATTGATTTCTGTTGAATATACATTTGAGGGAGAAACAGCTCACTCTGCAGGTGCACCCTGGAGAGGAAGAAGTGCCCTTGATGCTGCTGAGCTGATGAATATAGGTTGGAATTACAGAAGAGAACATTTACATCCAGATCAAAGGTCTCACTCAATTTTTACAGATGCTGGAGATCAACCAAACGTTGTTCCTTCTAAAGCCTCTATATGGTTTTACATAAGAAACATAACATATGAAGGTATAATGGAAAATTATGAAAAAGCTAATAAAATTGCTGAAGGAGCTGCTTTAATGACTGATACTAACTTTACCTCAAAAATAATTGGAACTGCATGGCCAAGACATTTTAACAAAGTTATAGCTGAGGAGATGTATGAAAATATTCAAACAATTGGTCTTCCAGAATGGTCAGAGGATGATCAAAAGCTTGCTGTTGCAGTTCAAAAAGAAGTTAATTCAAGGAATACTAATGGTCTTGCAACTAAACTTAATAAAATAGGGGCTCCTCTTCCATATAATATAAGTGGAGGTTCAGATGACATTGGTGATATATCATGGAAAGTACCAACAGTTACACTTAGATTTCCATCAAATATCCCAGGACTGCAAGGACATCATTGGTCAAATGCAATTTCTATGGCAACTCCAATAGCTCACAAAGGAGCAAATGCTGGAGCTAAAGTTGTTGCTATGACTGTATTAGATTTTCTGTTAAAGCCCGATAAACTTGATGAGGCAAAGAATTACTTTGAAAATGTTCAAAAAAAAGAAACAGAGTATAAACCTATGATCTCTGAAAATGATCCTCCTGCTACATATTTAAATGTAGATATAATGGAGAGATATAAGAATAAATTAAAGGAATTCTACTTTGATGAAACAAAGTACGACACTTACCTAGAACAACTAGGAATAGAGTATCCAATAATTAAAAAGGATTAGTCTTTTATTAAATTTCGCATGTCATATCAAGACCACAACACATAGGTGACTTGATCATACCTTCGCACTGTGGACAAAATGATACCTGAACTTCATCACCGCTATCTATTGTTATTGTCTTATTTTGAAGTGGTTCGTCACATTTTGCACATTGACTTTTAACTGACATACCACACTTCTCACATTTGTATGTTATATCTTCCATATCATAAATTTAAAAAATAGTATTTAAAATTGTGAATTTGATATTATAATTAATATCTTTTTATTAATAACAAAAATAAAATCAATTAATATGAGAATACTATTAAGTACAGTATTTCTTTTATTTTCATTATTATCGGTTGGTCAAAACATAACTGGTATTGTTAGTGACGAAAATGGAGTACCACTTCCTGGTGCTAACGTAGTTATTGACGGTACTAGTACAGGTGTTTCTACAGATTTTGATGGAAATTTTGAAATTGCTGCTAGTCAAGGACAAGTCCTTGCTATTAGTTTTATAGGATATACTACTCAGTATATTACTGTATCTGGTCAATCTAATCTTAATATTTCTCTTCAGCTAGATAATGAACTTGAGGAAGTAGTTGTTACTGCCTTAGGTTTTGCAGCTGTTAGGGATCAACAGGGTTCTACCTCATCTGTAGTAAATGCAGATGATGTTATTCGGTCTGCCGAGCCAACTGTTGTTAATGCATTGAGTGGTAAAGCCTCAGGTGTTAGAATTACAAGATCTAATGGTGACCCTGGTGCAGGAAGTACAATAAGAATTAGAGGTGCAAATACAATTGATGGTTCAATTCAGCCATTAATAATTGTAGATGGTGTTCCTCTAGACAATACTACATCATATGCCGGTGGTAATAACATTACTGGAGGTAACGGTGGTGTTACTCAAGGATCACGTCTAAATGATATAAACCCTGCAGATATTGAATCAGTAAACGTTTTAAAAGGTGCATCAGCTGCGTCTTTATATGGAAGTAGAGCCGCTAACGGTGTTGTTGTAATAACAACAAAGAAAGGGCAAAGAGGTGAAGCTAAGATTTCCTTCAAATCTTCTTACTCTTTTGATGAAATTTCTGAAAGAATCCCAATGCAAAATACTTGGGGACAAGGAAGAAGCGGTGTCTTTGGAGAAAACAGAGCTGAATCTTGGGGTGATTACATTCCAAATAGATCAGGTGGTCAAGACGCATATAAATCAGGTGCATATTTTATTGCTGAAAATGGTAGAAAGTATCAAGCAATTGCTACAAAGAATTCAACCGATACATATGTCGATGAAAACTTTGACTCTGTTTTTGGAACAGGAAATGCTTTACAAAATGATTTAACAGTAAGTGGTGGTAATGAAAATAGTAATTACTTTTTCAGTTTAGGTCATCTCGATCAAGATGGTATGATTAAAAATGCAACTTACGAGAGAACTAATGCTAGATTAAATTATGAAGCTAAAATTAATGACAAGATTACATTATCATCTAAAATGTCATATACCTATACTAACTCAAATAGAATTCAGCAGAGTTCTAATGTATCAGGTTTAATGCTAGGACTTCTTAGAACTCCGCCGGATTTTGATGGTAGAGACTACAAGGGTACATATTATAGTTCTGGTGGAACTGAGTATATTAACCGTGGTAGATCATACAGAAAACCAATTGGTCAAAGTGTTAACCAATCATATACAAATCCACTTTGGACTGTAAATGAACAAGAGTCTAGTACTAAAGTAAATAGGGTAACAGTAACTCCTCAAATTACAATAAAACCAACAAATTGGTTACAAGTGATTACAAGGGGTAATATTGATGTTGCAGATGATAAAAGAACATATTTCTTCCCAATTGGAGATGCCAGCTCAAGAGCAAATGGGCAATACCAAGAAGATGCTTTGGATATAAGAAATTCTGCTTTAGATGTAATTGGTAAGGCAAACTTTCAACTATCTGACGAAGTAAATCTTACTGCTACTGTTGGTTGGAGTTACAATGATAGAAAGTATTCAAGATTATCTGGAAACATTACAGGATTTCTAGTGAATTCTGCAAAAAGAACAACTGCTCTAAATACTTCTTCTGAAGCATCAACTTTTGATGGATTTAAATCATTTAGTAGATCTAATAGAGGTTATGGAATATTAAATTTTGATATAGATGATCAATTATTTATTAATCTATCAGGAGCACAAGAAGCTTCTTCTACTATAAGTGGTACCTTTTTCTATCCTGCAGCAGATGCAGCATGGGTTTTAACTGAGGATGTAATTCAATCAAATGCAATCTCTTTTGCAAAATTAAGAGCCTCTTGGGGTCAGGTAGGTGTTCAACCAGCCGCTCACAAGTTTGAAACTTTAGCAGAAGGTGGGTTTGGTTATTCTACATATAGTGACCCTCTTGATAGTAACTTATTTGGAGGTGGATTTAGATTAGACAATAACCTTGGAAATCCAAATCTAGAACCAGAAATTAAAACTGAGTGGGAAATAGGGGGTGACTTTAGGTTTTTAGATGATAAAGTATCACTTTCTTTAACATATTATGATAACATTATTGAAGGTATTTTATTAGATGTTTCATTATCACCTTCAACTGGTTTTTCTACTCAATATGGTAACTATGGTGAGATGACTAACAACGGTTTAGAAGTTGACCTTGGCCTTGATCTAATAGACAAAGAAGACTTTAGTCTATCTACGGCAATTAATTGGTCAAAAAATGATAATGAGGTAACAGATCTTTATGGAACTGAGTCTATTAACTTATCGCCAGGTGCATCAGTTAGTTCAAGAGCTGTAGTTGGATATCCACTTGGAGTTCTTTATGGAACAGGTTCAAAGACAAATCCTGATGGAAGTTTTGATTTAAATTCAAATGGATTCCCTCAGATAACATCAAGTCCAATTGTATTAGGTGATCCTAATCCAGATTGGAGAGGTGGTATTTCACTTAGCATGAGATATAAAAAATTAAGACTTAATGCTGTATTAGAGCATTCTCAGGGTGGTGAATTTTCTCCAAGAACATTATGGGTTCTAAGAAGATTTGGAACTACTCAAGAAACAGCTAACAGAATAACTCTTGATCAATCTTTAGTTAATTATAGAGGAAATACAATACCAGCAGGTACGACTGTTAGAGGAAATATTAAAGACTTTGGTGCTGGTCCAGTACTTCTTGACGAGAACTGGTATAGAACTGGTATCGGAGGAGGTTTTGGTGATAACCAAGCTTATAACTTCTCAATAGCAGACGCAACCTGGACGAAGTTAAGAGACCTATCATTAAGTTATGTGATAGATACTCCTATAGTAACTAATCTTGGATTAAGCGATGTTATTGTAACTTTCACAGGAAGGGATCTAATAAATATTAACAATGTTGATGGAATTGATCCAGAGATTAATACAAAGGGTGTAAGTGTTGCTCAAGGTGTTGAGTACTTTACAAATCCTCAGTCGAAAGGTTTTCTTTTTAGTTTAACGATAAATTATTAATAAGATGAAAAAAATATTTACAAAATCGATTTTAGCTCTTCTTTTAGTTTTCTCATTTTCATGTGAAGACCTAAATGAAGATATTAATGCAAATCCAAATGATATTTTAATAACTGATGTTGAGGATAAGCTATTTTTAACAGGTGCGCAATTAGCAAATATTCAAATACAATTAGGGCATCTTAATAGAATTAGTGGTATGTACTCAGGTCAGTTAATAGGATTTAGCTCCTTATACTCAAATATCTACGGATATGCTTTATCAACAGTAGAATCAAACAGTGAATGGTTTGCTCTATATGTTGGTGTATTAAATAATATGAGACAACTTCAAGAAAACTCATCTAATACATTACTAGTTGGTATAGCACAGATTATAGAAGGCCATGCATTTGGTACAGCTGCTTCACTATGGGGCGGAATACCATATAGTGAGGCTGGGAACCCTGAAATTGAAGATCCAGTTTTTGATAGTCAAATATCTGTTTATAATGCAGCTATTGCTAAACTAACAGCTGGGATTTCAACTCTTCAGTCAGCTGCTTCAAGTAGCCTATCTCAGGATATATACTTTGGAGGAAATAAAGATAAATGGATAGAAGCTGCTTACACTTTAGTTGCTCGTTTTAATCTTCATAAAAAAGATTATGCTGGTGCAATTTCTGCTGCTAGTAATGGAATTAGCTCTGCCTCAGGAGATATGCAATATAAGCCACCAGGTACTCAATCAGGTGACCAAAACTTATTTGCTACTATCTTGAATGGATCTAGAGCAGGAGATTTAGGAAATTCTTCTGGTGGTTCTGAAAGTTATCTTCTTCAGTTATTAAGTAATGATTATTCAACTAATAGGAATAACTCTAAAACTGATGAGACTGCAAGATATGGGTATTATAAAATTAACTCATCTAGTGGTTCTGCAAATACAGGAATTATTGCTGAAACAGAACCTCAAAATATGGTTACATTTTTTGAAAATGAGCTAATTTTAGCTGAAGCTAAAGCTAGACAAGGAAGTTTAGCTGACGGTCTTCCACACCTTAACAACGTTAGAGCATGGCTTAATTCCGGAGGTAATCTAAATGATAATCACAATTCTGGAGGTTTTAAATATGAAGCCTATGTAGCTTCTGACTTTAATTCTGGTGGTATTGAAAATACTGATGGTATTGATTCTAAATCTGCTTTTCTTAGAGAAGTAATTGAAGAAAGATACGTCAGTGGTTTTGGAATGCATATACCATTTAATGATGCAAGAAGATTAAGAAAATCGGATTCTGCAATT